>JBEKJX010000078.1:0-11017 GCA_050011015.1 Smithella sp. | reverse complement strand
CTTCCAGTCCGCGCGACACAATCAGCATAGCCGGCGATTATTTTCTGTCTCCCGTCTCTTACATTTCTCCGTGGTATGCCTGGTTGGGAGTGAGGACGTATGAGGAAGTTAATGCTACATCTTTGAGGATTGGTGATTATGAAGCGCTGAAAGAAGCGGCGATTGATCCTTACGTGGCGTTTCGCGATGCCTACATCCAATACCGGTTGAAGAAAGTAGAAGCCAGGAAAGCCAAACGGACATCATCCGCGCCGCCCAAAGAGCAAGCTCAACCGGCCAATCCGGCATTACCGGAGAAGGGAAATTAGATGGGGAAAAAACTTTTTACGCATAATTTTCCTGTCATCGCGGTAATGATATTGTTAATCTTTGCGATTGGCCCGACGGCCACGGCATCCGGATTATTCGGTCCGCTGCAAACCGTGTCCAGACAAGACGGCGGATTAAACACCGCCATCGGCTACTTTTATCATGAGGATACATACCAAAATGATACAAATCATACAATAAGGCAGAATGAAATTTATTCACAGGCAGCCTACGGCGCAAATAATATCTGGGAAATGTATGCGCGAATAGGGATATCGGATCTGAAAATTTTTGATGTTTTCAGCTCCTCAGACGCCTCCACCACGACAAACAAAAATGATTTTGAGGAAAACTGGAAATTTTTCGGAACTCTGGGAGCAAAGGGTTTTTATGCGATAAACAAGACATTCGGAATAGGCGCCTTTGTGCAGGGAACATATTATTTCAGCAACTTTACAGACGATATTGTGGGCACAATCAGCGGCACGCCTTTTACAACCGACCTGAAGGTTAAAAATCTCTGGGACGTGAATTTCGGAGCAGGCCTTCAAGTCACCGTCCCGCACGGTATCAAGTTATACGCGGGCCCATATATCTATTATTCGGAAGCAGAGATGTCTTTGGCCTCTAATATTCCCGGGCTTGAATATTCGGCAGGAAATATTTCGATAAAAAACAAGACAATGCTTGGCGGATTTACAGGACTGGATATACCGCTTATCAAAGAATTTCATCTGAATATTGAAGGACAATTTTCAGACAGGTTTTCCGCCGGCGCCGCAGTGAGCTATACATACTGATTTAATTTCTATTCGCCGCTGAAGGCAGCACCATACGGCCAGGAAATAAAATACACAAATACTTTGTAAGGCAGATAAATGAATTGAAAGAAAACTTTTTTCATGTTCGAGACCTCACTAAAATTTATAAAATGGGGGAAGTGGAAGTACACGCCCTTCGGGGTGTTGATATGGAACTCTATGCCGGGGAATTAGTAGTGCTTCTTGGACCGTCGGGAAGCGGCAAATCCACATTGTTGAATATCATGGGCGGCCTGGATACGGCCACCGGTGGCTTTGTTTCTTACAGGGGCAGTGACCTGACAAAAGCAAACGAAAAAGAACTGACAGAATACCGCCGTTTCCATGTCGGCTTTGTTTTCCAATTCTACAATCTGATTTCCAGTCTGACTGCCAGGGAAAATGTGGCGGTTGTGACTGAAATTGCCAGCAATCCCATGACTCCGGAAAAAGCTCTGGATATTGTCGGATTAACCGACAGGATGGATCATTTTCCCGCACAGCTTTCCGGAGGTGAACAGCAGCGCGTGGCCATTGCGCGCGCCATTTCCAAAAATCCATCCGTTTTACTTTGTGACGAACCGACAGGAGCGCTTGATTCCCAAACCGGAATAGTGGTGCTCAAGGCGCTGGAGAGGATCAACCTCGAGTTGGGAACAGCAACGGCAATCATCACTCATAATGTGGATATTGCCGGAATGGCCGACCGGGTCATTCATTTGAGCAATGGTAAAATTGCGGAAGTTACGGTAAACAAAGTGAAGAAATCAGCAAGTGAACTTCAGTGGTGAGATAAATGAAGGCGCTGAACAGAAAACTCTGGCGGGATCTGTGGAACATGAAGAGTCAGGTCTTTGCCATTACTCTGGTTGTGACAAGCGGCGTGGCAACCTTTATCATGTTTATCAGCACCATGCATTCCCTGGATTTTACCAGAAACAAATTTTATCGGGAGTACAATTTTGCCGATGTTTTTGTCAACCTGAAGCGTGCACCGGAAAGTCTGAAGGATAAGATAAAAAATATTAATGGTGTCAATCAGTTGGAAACCCGCGTTTCCGCCAGTGCAAAGCTGGATATCAAGGGTTTTTCCCAATCCGTTACCGGTAAGATAGTCTCTGTTCCCGATGATGGCAATCCGCTTGTGAATCGTCTTTATATCCGAAAAGGCAGACTTCCTGATCCCGCTAAAGACGATGAAGTTGTAATTAACGAAACCTTTGCCCAGGCGCATGGTTTGAATCTCAGTGATCAATTTGCGGCGGTCATCGACGGCAAATGGAAGAAGCTGACGATTACCGGCATCGCGCTTTCTCCGGAGTTCATTATGTTGCTGAAACCGGGAGCTATGAGTCCTGATTTTAAGCGTTATGGCGTTTTGTGGATGAGCCGCAAAGCCATAAGCAAAGCTTACGATATGGACGGAGCGTTTAATGATGTTGTTCTTACTCTGTATCCCGATGCCAAATTGAGCGATGTTACCCGGGATTTGGATAACATTTTGGGAGCATACGGCGGCTATGGCGCTTACGGCCGCAAAGATCAGATATCTCACCGGCTTCTGAGTCAGGAATTCAAACAACTGAAAACCAGTTCGAGAATATTTCCAACGATTTTTGTATGTGTTGCCGCTTTCCTTCTGAATGTAGTCATGAGCAGAACAATTAATACCCAGCGCGAACAGATCGGCACGCTCAAAGCGTTCGGTTACACTAATATTAATGTGGCCGTCCATTATGCTAATCTGGTTATCTTGATTGTTACTACAGGGATACTTGCAGGTATCGCTTGCGGCATATGGTTTGGGAAAATGCTGGGTGGTATTTACATGGAAACCTATCGATTCCCGGTTTTTATTTATAAATTGCATCCGGAAGTTATTATTGCAGCAGTTTTTATAAGCGTGGGTTCCGCTCTTGCCGGGACCATGCATTCGCTTTGGCTGGCTGCAAGACAGACCCCGGCCGATGCCATGAGACCTGAAGCTCCGGCACAGTACCGTGTGTCATTTATCGAAAAAACAGGTATCAGCCGTTGGCTCACACAGCCAACACGTATTATTTTCCGGAATATACAACGAAGATATATCAGAACAATTCTTTCCATTATTGGAATCGCCGCCGCCTGCGCCACAATGATCTCCAGCGGATTTTTTAAGGATTCCATTGATTATATTGTGCATGTTCAGTTTGTTCTTGCGCAGAAGGAGGATATGACCATAAGTTTTGTCGAACCCACTTCCTATCGGGCAATATACGAACTCAAAGAAACGCAGGGAATAAATAACGGCGAAGGTTTCCGGGTTGTTCCGGTGAAACTGAGATTCGGTCACAGAAGTTATAAAACTGCCCTTTACGGAATAGAACCGGACAGCAATTTGCATCTTTTGCTGGATAGAAATCTTAAAACCATTCCTCTGCCGCCATCGGGCATTTTATTAACTGACTATTTAGGTAAGTTTTTTGGGCTTAAACCGGGCGACCTGTTGACTGTTGAGGCTCTTGAAGGATCGAAAGCTATCCGTCAGGTTCCTGTTGTAGCTTTGGCTAAACAGTATCTGGGATTGATGGGCTATATGAATATCCATGCGCTTAACCGCTTGATGGATGAAGGTGAAGCCATCTCCGGAGCCTATCTTGTCACAGATGCCAATTACAGCGAAAAGCTCTTTCAGTCATTTGTTAAAATGCCGCGTGTCTCTGACATTATCGTCAGAAATAATGAAATTCACAATTTCTACGACATTATGGCCAAAGGGATGCTTTTTTTTACTTTTGTTGCTACACTCATGGCTTGTTCCATCGCTTTTGGTGTTGTCTATAACAGCGCAAGAATATCCTTATCCGAACGCAGCCGTGAGCTATCGAGCCTCCGCGTTCTGGGATACACTCGGGGTGAAATTGCTTACATTCTCCTGGGAGAATTAGGGTTGATTACGCTTGCGGCCATTCCCTTGGGATTTGTTGTCGGATACTGGATCTGCGCTTATGTTGCGCAAGCCGTGAGCAGCGACCTTTACCGCGTGCCTGTGATTATACAGTTAAGCACGTATGCTCAGGCGGCATCAGTAGTCCTTTTTTCGGCTGTAATATCGGGATTGATTGTGCGCCGCAAACTTAATCATCTTGATCTTGTGGAGGTATTGAAAACGAGAGAGTAATTGGGTTATAATTAAAAAATACGAAATCACGGGAGAGTATTTTAATGAATAAGGGGTTACGCAGAAAATTATTTATAATCAGCATTATCCTGATAGTCGCCTTTTTGCTTATTTTAGGGTTTCTTCCCGGGGCGCAACAGGTTGATCTCGTCAAGGTTACACGGGGTCCGCTCCAGATTACGATTGAAGAAGAAGGGCGCACCCGCCTGAAAGAGCGTTTTACCATTTCCGCGCCCACAGCCGGCTATATGCGGCGCATCAATGCCAAGGTAGGAGATCCGGTGAAGAAGGGACAGGTAGTCGCCATTCTCGAGCCTTTGCAGTCACAGGCTCTTGATCCCAGGAGCCGCGCGACGGCAGAAGCCGCCGTTTCCTCAGCCGAGGCTTCGCTCAAAGCCGCAATAGAAAGAGAGCGGGTGACAACGGCTGACGCCGGTTATATTGAGAAAAGGCTGGAAAGATTAAAATCCCTGTACGCCAAAGGGTCTATTTCGAAGGATCAATTTGACCAGATAGATTCCGAGGCACAAAAAGTAAGGGCGCTCCAGCGTTCCACCGCAGAGGAGGTGAACGTGGCCAAATCCGAACTGGAACGGGCGAAAATAACTTTGCAGAATTTTACCACCGTTAAGAGAAACGGCAAACATGAGGTTGTTCAAGTGGCTTCACCGGTGAACGGCGCCGTGTATAGGGTTTACCATGAAAGCGAAGGCGCGGTTAATATGGGTGAGCCGCTGATGGATGTCGGCAATACCGGAAATCTTGAAGTCCGTGTGGAAGTCCTATCTTCAGATGCGGTCAAAATTAAACAAGGGACGGAAGTTTTGTTCAAACGCTGGGGCAATGATGAACCGCTTACAGGGAGAGTGCAGCGGGTTGAACCGGCAGGATTTACAAAAGTGTCCAGCCTTGGCGTGGAAGAGCAAAGAGTTCTGGTCATTGTCGACATTACATCACCACCGGAAAAATGGCAGGCTCTCGGAGATGGTTATCGTATGGAAACGCATTTTATCATTTGGGAGGGGAAAAACATTCTTCAGATTCCCGCCAGTGCTCTTTTCCGTCTGGGAAGTAAATGGGCTGTGTTTGTAGAAGAAAAGGGAAAGGCGCGCAGACGCATTGTTGAGGTCGGTCAAAAAAACGGATTGGCGGCGGAAATCCTTTCCGGATTAAAAGAAAACGAAAAGGTAGTTGCCTATCCCGACGATTCAATCAGTGAAGGCAAAAAAATCCGGCAAATATAACACGGAAATAATTTTATAGTCTTTTACTCCTTTTGAAGGAGACTCTACGTTGACAATTGCTGTATGCAATCCGGCAATTGTCAACGTAATTGGTATCATAAAAAAAGGCTGGACGATTAATGGCAATCTGAACTATAAATAAGCAATATTTGTTTAATGGGGGGGCTAAATGAAAATATTTGTTATCGTGGGCATGCCGGCGGCGGGCAAGAATATTGCCCGGCTTTATGCGGAATCTCAGGATATGGTCTATTACGCCACGGGCGACATAGTACGGGCAGAAGTCAAGGGGCGCGGTCTGGAGGCGGACGCCGTCAACTCTTCCGAGGTGTCCGATGAATTGCGGGGCGAAGACGGCATGGGCGTTACCAGATTAGCTTTGGAAGAAGTTCTTAAATCCGGCGCTGAGGTGGGTTTTCTGGAAGGTATGCGGTCATGGCCGGAAATTGAACTGATTCGCGAAAAGGCCGATAGTGTGGTGGTCGCTTTCGTTACGCCAAGAAACTTGCGATGTGAGCGTATTGTTTATAGAGGCAGGGAAGATGATTCTCCTCAAGCTTTTGATGATCGGGATGAGCGCGAAATATCTTATGGCACTGCCATTCCCATTGCCCTGGCCGATGCGTATATATTAAATACCGGATCGGTGGATGATTCGATAAGCCAACTGGACGCCATCGTCAAACAGGAAAAAGCAAAGCGGTAATGCCGAGATCTTTTGTGATCATACCGGCGAATCCGGCATACGCCGGAGTAAACGGCTCAAAGTCCGGAAAATGCCGGAAGTATCCGGCTTTTATTCCCCTACTTCAGCAATTACGCGATAGAATCAGGCGGCAGGACATATGGATTTGTCTCTATACCGATAGAGTATAGCGCAATACTCTGGGAAAACGAAAAAGACGAGAACTGCACATATAGAGTGCAAATTATCCAACTGGGCGAAAAAGACAATGATACCGGCGATGCAATACTTAAATCCGGAACCATTGGTGGCCATGGCGGCGGTCACGGCCATTAACCTGTTCTGAACTTTATTTGAGTTAACAGGATGCCAATGATAAGAAGCGCCATAAATATTTTTTGTGCCGCCGTCTGGGGATATGACGGGGATCCTATTCAATCGGGTAAATAAAAAAACGTGGTAAAAGCACCGCGTATATACAGAAAATTCGCGTTCGTATTGAGGCGTTCGCAAAAAACCGGCGGCCTGGCGGAGCGGATACGGCGGTATAAAGCCCGGCAGTAAAAGAGGCTGTTATTGTTGATAACCGGCTGCTTTAATTTTGCTTGTTAAAAAATAACATCTTATCAAAACAAAGATAATAATCTATAAATAAACAATCATGATACATAACGATCCGGTTATTGTTAACGGAGGCAAGTGATATATGTTACATGTTTTAGGGATAGATATCGGTTCAGTAGCCCTTTCGATAGTTTTAGTTGATGAAAATTGCAGCGTAGTTCATTCTTCCTATCAAGTCCATAATGGCGCGATCAGTGAAAAGCTGCATTCAATGCTGGACGAAATAGATATTGGCAGAGTCGGCGGCATTGCCATGACGTTGTCCGGGCCGGAGATTCTGACAGATGTTCCCCGTTACGATACTCAGATTGCTATGATTGCCGCCGTAAAAAAATATCACGCCCATGCCGGCAGCATTTTATTTGTCGGTGGTGAAAATTTCGGTCTGATTACTTTTAATAAACAGGGCGAATATGAAAGATTCCGGTCAAACTCCTCTTGCGCCGCCGGCACCGGCAGCTTTCTCGATCAACAGGCCAAACGGCTCAATCTCAAAAGTATCGATACGCTCAGCACCGTCGCTTTCTGCAACAAGAGCAACACGCCGAAAATCGCCACGCGCTGCGCCGTTTTTGCCAAAACCGATCTGATTCACGCCCAGCAGGAAGGCTATTCCATAGGACAGATCAGCGACGGACTTTGCGAAGGGCTCGCTAAAAATGTTATTGACACACTCATTCCCGATTCGAAAATTAACACCCCGCTGATACTGGCGGGCGGCGTCTCCATGAATTCAGCCGTGGTCAAGCATTTCCGAAATCTTTTGCAGACAGAACCCGTTATTGGTGAATACAGTCACCTCTATGGCGCAATCGGCGCCGCCCTGCTTTACAAGGAAGAAACAGTTCCCATGGCATTGGGCGTGAAAAGTTGGGATGAGCTTTTCATTAAAGAAAACAAAGAAAAGACTTACGGTTATCCGCCGCTGCAATTAACGCTTTCGCATTATCCGGAATTTTCCACCTCCACCAGTTATTTATATAAACCCGGCAACGGCCATGCCGCTATTGAAGTCGATATTTATACACCGCTCACTTCCCGGCAGGAAGTTTATCTGGGCATTGACATCGGTTCCACCAGCACCAAGGCAATTTTGATCAACAGCCAAAACACCGTTTTGGCCGGTCTTTACACGCAAACCTCAGGCCAACCGGTCAAAGCCGTCCAGGCGCTCTTTGAGGCCATCGACGACATCGCCAAAAATCATCTCTGCGAATTTTATTTTAACGGTGTCGGAGCCACCGGATCCGGCCGCAAATTCATCGGCCGAATCATTAACGCCGACCTGATTATTGACGAAATCACCGCGCACGCCCGCGCCGCTTATGAACTCAACAACGAAGCAGACACGATCATAGAGATTGGCGGCCAGGACGCCAAATTCACCACGATGAAAAACGGCATGGTTACCCTCTCTGTCATGAACAATGTCTGCGCCGCCGGTACAGGCAGCTTCATCGAGGAACAAGCTATCAAACTCGGTGTCAAACTGAGCGACTATGCAGGGCGCGCCATAAATTCTCCTTCGCCCGTTTCCAGCGACCGCTGCACCGTTTTCATGGAACGCGACATCAACAATTATCTGATGGAAGGTTATACCGTTGACGAAGTGCTGGCCAGCGTCCTGCATTCCGTGTGCGAAAATTATCTGTCCAAAGTAGCGGTGGAAGCAGCCATCGGGCAGAGCATTTGCTTTCAGGGCGCGACCGCCCGCAACAGGGCACTTGTCGCTGCTTTTGAGCACCGCCTGAAAAAACCAATTTTTGTTTCCAAATTCTGTCACCTGACCGGCGCGCTGGGCAGCGCGCTTATTCTGGCGGAAAATGCCGTCCGCGAATCCGCTTTCCGCGGCCTGTCGCTCTATGGCGAAAATATTCCCGTGGAAAATGAAGTATGCGAACTGTGCCTCAACAACTGCAAGATCAACAAAGTCATTGTGCAGAAAGATACAGTGGCCTTCGGATTTCTCTGCGGACGCGATTACGATACCAAACATTATGTCGGCACAACCAAAAAGCAATATGATCTGATCAAAGAGCGCAGCCTTGTATTCCCACTCGTAAAAAGACCCGCGTCTTTCAAAAAAAATATAAAAATCGGCATTCCCAACGCTCTGTATCTGGCTGAAGAAATGCCGCTGTGGAAGCATTTTTTTGCTACTCTTGGCGTGGAAACCATCACCTCGGAAGTTTTAAAGAACGCAATCAAGGCAGGCAAAAAGTTGGCTGGCGCCGAATTCTGCGCGCCGATGAATGCTTTCTTTGGACATGTGCAGTATATTGCCGATAAGTGCGATTATATTTTTCTGCCTTTTTATCTGGAAGCTCCCAGGCAAAAAGATGAGGATTTCCGCTACTACTGCTATTATACACAGTTTGCGGCCGCACTGTCCGCAGGAATAAAAAGCCTGCATTTGAAAAACAAAACCATCATGCCGGTTATTGACCATCGCTCCTTTCAATCACGCATTGAACTCTTTTCCATCCTAAAGTCGGTCTTGAATGCCGGTTACTGGGAAATTTACAACGCGTATGAAGCAGCGCTGGCTTTTTATTCGGAAGGCTGCAACAACCTGCTCAACGTCTATCAGAGAGAAAAGCCAACAGGCGGTGAAATCAGCGTGGCCCTTTTGGGCAGACCTTACGCCATTATGCAAAACTCCATGAATAAAGGCATCCCTGGCATCTTCAGCGCGCTCGATGTCAAAACATTTTATCAGGATATGCTACCGGTTAATGCAAAGGATTTGACCGAAATAGAACCCCTGCTCAAGAGAATACACTGGAATTATGCCGCGCGGATTTTAAAAGCCGCGCTCTACGCGGCGCACACACCCGGTCTTTATCCCGTATATGTCACCTCGTTCAAATGCAGTCCCGATTCCTTCACCCTGGAATATTTTAAGCGTATTATGGACAAATACGGCAAACCCTATTTGATCCTCGAACTTGACGAACACGATTCCAACGTCGGCTATGAAACCCGCATCGAGGCGGCAGTGCGTTCATTTAATAATCATAACAGGAATAAAAACCTTCGCCAGGTATCGTCGCGCCTGCTTCCGCTCAATTCCGAAAGCGCCGCTAAAATCAAAGGGAAGACGTTGCTGTTGCCCTGCATGGATCCAATCAATTCCAAGCTGCTGGAAGCGGTATATATCAAAGAAGGCATCGACACACGCATGGTGCCGCTCACGGAAAAATCCATCCGGCGCGGTCTGCGCACCAACTCCGGCCAGTGCCTGCCCGTGAATCTGATGGCGCAAAGCTATATCGACTATATCGAAGAAAACCTTCTGGATCCGGCCCAGACCGTAGGCTGGTGCTTTGAAAGCCATGTCGCCTGTAATATCCGGATGTATCCTCAATTGATCAAGGGCATTATGGAAACCGCAGGCCGCGGCATGGAAAAAGTGGAGATTTATGTCGGCAGTCTATCGCTCGACGATATATCCATGCAAGCTTCCATTGAAGGGTATTTCGCTCATATGTTTGGCGGTATGCTGCGAAAAATCGGCTGCAAAATAAGACCCTATGAAAAAGAAAAAGGCATCACGGATAAAGTGATCGCACAGTCCATTAATATTCTTTACAACACCTTTCTCGGCGGCAGAAGCAAGGATGACGATCTGGCCAAGGTGATCAACTTGTTTAAAAAAATAAAGACTGTTCCCGCCCACCGCCCCAAAGTAGCCATTTTTGGTGACATGTATGCGCGTGATAACGATGTCTTCAATCAGGATTTGATTCACTGCATTGAGGAATATGGCGGTGAAGTCATTACCACCCCCTTTAATGAGTTTGCCAAAATGATTGCCGGCCCCTACATGCGGCGGTGGTTTCTGGAGGGCGAATACATAGACGTTCTGTTGACCAAAACGCTGATCACTCTCGTGAACCAGTTGGAAAAAAGCTACTATAAAACATTCAATGAACTGCTCAATGAACCTGCATGGGACAATGATATCGATTACAAAAAAATTTACGATCAGTTCGACGTTACTGTGCAACACTTCGGCGAATCCACCGACAACCTGCTCAAGATCACCGCGGAGATGCAGCATTATCCAGATATATCGCTTTTTGTGCAAACCAATCCCGCTTTTTGCTGTGCGGGCCTTGTCACCGAGGCCATGTCCTCGCGCATCGAAGAATACACAGGCATTCCGGTTGTAACCCTCAATTACGACGGCACA
>JBEKJX010000077.1:0-11029 GCA_050011015.1 Smithella sp. | reverse complement strand
TATTTTCATAAACCAGCTACTAAAGGATGGGTTTAATTATGCAAAGGAACTGGTCAAGTTTGATTCGTCCCAAGCGTATTGATGTTGATGAAGCGACTCATACGAATTTATATGGAGAGTTTACCATTCAGCCCCTTGAAAGGGGTTTTGGCATAACACTAGGCAATGCGTTAAGGAGAGTGTTGCTTTCTTCTGTCCAGGGTTGTGCTATTGTTTCCGCCAAGATTGAAGGCGTATTGCACGAATTTTCAACTGTACCCGGAGTTAAGGAAGATGTAACAGATATTATTTTGAACTTAAAGGGTGTGCGCTTTAAAATGGGACAGGCAAACACAAAAGAAGTCAGCATTGATGTGGCTCGTGTTGGAAGCGTAACCGCAGCCGATATTATAACCGACAGTAATATTGAGGTTTTGAATCCGAATCATCATATTGCCACTATATCCAGCGGGTCTTTTAAGGCAAAATTGATAGTTAAAATGGGCAAGGGTTACGTGCCGGCCAAAAAGGAACTTGAGCCTGACCAACCTAAAGGAACGATTAATATCGATGCTATTTTCTCACCGATTAAAAAAGTAAATTATATTGTTTCCTATGCGCGCGTAGGTCAAATTGCTGATTATGACAAGCTTACACTGGAAGTTTGGACGGATGGCAGCGTGAAACCTGAAGATGCCATTGCTTATTCCGCGAAAATATTAAAACAACAGTTAGACGTGTTTATTAATTTTGAGGAAATTGAGGAAGAAATTATACCCGAAAAACTGGATGAACAAGATAATGTAAATAAAGTCCTATCGCGTTCGGTAGAAGATTTAGAGCTTTCTGTCCGTTCAGCCAACTGCCTGAAAAATGCGGGAATCAACACCATTGGCGAGTTAGTGAAGAAAACAGAAGCGGAGATGCTCAAAACAAAGAATTTTGGGCGAAAATCGTTAAGCGAAATAAAAGATATTCTCAGCGAGTATGATCTTACTTTTGGGATGGATATTAGTTCCGAAAATTAGCATAAAAAATCAGTTTAATATTGCTGCGAGAGATTTATTTTTTAATTTAATCAGAGAGTTATGAAAGGAAGATATCAGCGATGCATCATGGTAAAACGGGCAGTAAATTAGGCAGAACTTCCAGCCATAAGGAAGCGATGCTTCGTAATATGGTGACTTCTGTTATAAAACATGAGCGTATTCGTACGACAGACATGAAGGCTAAAGAATTACGAAAAATAGCCGAGAAGATGATTACTTTGGGTAAAAAAGGCAGTTTGCATGCGCGCCGTCAAGCCCTGGCAGTTGTCCGGGATGAGACTTTAGTTTGTAAGCTTTTTGGCGAACTTACCGAACGCTACCGCGGCCGTGAAGGGGGATATACAAGAATTGTCAAGACAGGTTATCGTTTTGGGGATAACGCTCCTGTTTCCATTTTAGAATTTATTCCTGATGAAAAAAAGAAAGAGAAAGCAAAACCAAAAGCTAAAGCGAAATCAAAAGCAAAAGAAAAAATAGCTGAATAGCTTATCCATACATTAGGAAGTAAGAAAAGGCAGGGTTTTAACCCTGCCTTTTTTATTAGAAATTTTTTCTATATTATTAACTATTCAGAAATTTTAACAAAATCAGACCCGGTTTTAGTTATCAAACAAAAAAATCTTTTCACATAAAATTAAAATATTTGTAATACAACTGTATCATCGAATGTGCATAAATGTTCTTAAATACATTCAGGTGCGCTGCTGGGAGGATTACAAATTGAATTCTGTTAATCAAGCTGAATCTGTGCGAAGAGAAAATAGCCGCTATATTGTAAAAAGAGGGAGCATAAATCAAATAAGTCAACATCCTGAGCTTTTATTGAAGGTATGCGATAGCCTTAAAGACGGAAGATGTGTTGTTCTTTTTTATTTCGATATTGCCCGATTTCATGAAATTGAGCAAATCGCCGGTTTTGAGAGTGCCAGACATATTATTGATCTATTTAATAAAACGCTGGCTCATGGCTTAACGGAGTTATACAAGAAAAAAATTAGAATATTAGCTGCAAAAAGTCTATGGGGAGATGATTTCATTGTCTTTGCTGAGACTATCAAATTTCCGACACTGGCAACTTTGGAATATCTTTCTACCGCTTACCGTAAACAAATTAAAGAACGTATGAACAAAGAAGTCCTGCGTCTCACGGGACGGGATATGGATGTACATATCGGTTACTCAATAATTACTGAGAGTGCTCCTAACGTGGAAATGCAGCTTGACAACGCAATCAAGAGAGCCTTTGGCATAGCAAAAGGATTTATTAACATGCAGTCTGTTAAGTATCTTCCCGAATTTAAAGACATCCTCAACCGTAAGAAATTGTACTCAGTGTACCAACCCATTATATCCATTCGTTCCGCTGTTATTTTGGGCTGGGAAGCCCTGATCAGGGGTCCTGAAAACAGTTATTTCCAAAGGCCTGATAACATTTTTTCATTTGCCGAGGCTGAAGGACTCCTTTTCCCCTTAGAAAAAATATGCCGTGAATCGTCTTTTAATAATCTTGGAGAACTCGGATCAGACCAGAAGATATTTGTAAACGTCCATCCGAATACTATTAATGATCCTGCTTTTACAGAAGGAGAAACCATCAAAATCATCCAGGATCTTCACATCAAAACTAAAAATGTTGTTTTTGAAATCACGGAAAGGCATCATATTGATGATTTTATATCACTAAACAGAACACTGACACACTATCGTGATCAAGGATTTCTGGTAGCGGTGGATGATTTAGGATGCGGTTTTTCCAATCTTCAGTCTATCGCTGAAATCCGTCCTGATTATATCAAGATTGATATGTCCTTGGTCAGAGGAATTCATAAAGATGGCGTTAAAAAAGCTTTGATGGAAACCTTTGTCACTTTTGCCGAAAAGATCGGTACTGAAATCATTGCTGAAGGTGTAGAAGAAGAGGCTGAGATGGCTGCATTGGTCAACATTGGTGTTCATTATGGTCAAGGCTATTTCTTCGGCAAACCGGCTTATCCCAAACAAATTACTCCGGAAGAAGCATATTTGAAAACACTTCATTTTGTTACTAATGGGCGTCATAACCTTTTCAAACAAGCATTTCCTATAGGCGACTTGGTCGATAAAGCCGTCAGCATCGACGAACAAACAGTAGTTAAAAATGTGAAGACTATATTTGAAGAGAATACAGCACTTTCCGGAATTGTCGTTGTTGAAAACAATAAACCCTGCGGCTTGGTCATGCGCCAGCATCTGGACAAGCATCTGGGAAGAAAATACGGATATGCACTGTATAGTGAAAAACCTATTTCCAAAATTATGAATAAGAATCCGCTCATTGTGGCCGACAACACACCTATCGAGCTTGTATCTCAGATCGCTATGAACCGTAATAAAATGAACCTTTATGACAGTATCGTTGTCACCAGAGATGAATTTGTGCATGGAGTTGTTAGTGTTCAAACCATTCTTGACACCATGACGAGAATCAGGTTGGAATTAGCCAAAGGAGCCAATCCACTGACAGGTCTCCCCGGCAATATTGCTATAGAGCAAGAGCATTCCAGATGCGCTAGAAATGACAAGCCTTTCAGTGTTATTTTTATTGATCTCGATAATTTTAAATCCTATAACGACAAATACGGATTTGAAAAAGGTGATGAGGTTCTTATTTATACAGCTAATATACTTAAAAAAGGACTTGAGAAGTACTGTAAAAATTATAGTTTTCTCGGACATATAGGGGGAGATGATTTTATTATTTTTACAACAGGTGATACAGTTGATTCATTGTGCAGTTTTTTGATAGAAAAATTCGATTCCGGTATTGAGGATTTATACAATCTTGAAGATAGACAGGCAGGTGGTATTATGGCCTGTGACCGCTCAGGACAAGAGAAGTGGTTCCCGTTTGTTTCTGTTTCATTGGCTGTTCTTGACTGTGCAGACGAAACCGGAAAGGATATGAAAGATATATCCAGCAGAGGGGCGAAGTTAAAGCAATACGCCAAATCAATGCCCGGCAGTTTATACGTACGCGATCGCAGAAGTGAATAATACAAGTTCTTTTATACGGCCAAAACAAAAAATAAAGCAAAAGCAATAGAATAACTTGTTAATAAAACTGCAGACTTAAAAAGGCAGGGTTATGACCCTGCCTTTTTAAGTGTTGTTTTTTAGCGGCAAAAAATGTATTTAGTTTCAAGAGGAGTTTTTGTTAATATCAATTCGATGAATTGTTTTGTTGAAGCATAAATTTGCAACCATAATAACAGTGGAGGTATGATTATGGCAGAAAAGAAAATCGGTGAAGTAATGAAGTATTTCTCGAAGGCTTCCGTAGCAGCAGTAAAAGTAATGGATGGTGAATTGACTGTCGGCGACAACATTAAATTTTCTGGACATACTACTGATTTTATTGATGTTATCGAATCTATGGAAGTGGAAAATAAATCCGTGCAAAAAGCTGTAGCCGGAGATTTCATCGGCGTCAAAGTTTCCGATCGCGTTCGGCCGGGCGATGAGGTGTTTAAAATAATACCGGATTAATTTTCATCTCATTTAAATGTTCCTAACTTTTGCAAGTTCCTTTTTGTAACAAGTTAAAGGGGTAGTTTACTTAAAATGTAATATTTATCATATCTTCTGCCAGTGGTTTAATTTTTTATGTCTAAAATTCTTATTGTTGATGACGAACAGGACATTGTGGAACTCATTTCTTACAATCTGGAGAAAGAAGGGTTCTCTACAATAAAGACCTATGATGGTATCTCTGTTTTCAATATAATTGCGACGAAAAAACCTGACTTGTTGATTCTGGATTTGATGTTGCCCGGCATGAACGGGTTGGATATCTGTAAGAAGATTCGTGCCAATCCGGCAACCGCTGATTTGCCCATAATTATGCTTACAGCCAAGGGCGATGAATTAGATAAGGTAATCGGGCTGGAAATCGGCGCTGATGATTACATAACCAAACCTTTTAGTGTCAAAGAATTGGTCGCCCGCGTAAGAACTGTTCTGAGGCGTTTGCAGGACAGGCCAAAAACTGTATTGCAGGAACAGTTTATCTATAAGGGGCTGGCAATCAATTACGCTTCTTGCTCCGTGAAGATTGACGGCAAACCGGTAACATTAAGTCCCACGGAGCTTAAACTCCTTTTCTTTTTCTCCCGTAATCCCGGCAGAGTCTATTCGAGAAATCAGCTTCTTGATCAGGTCTGGGGCGATGATACTTTTATAACCGATCGCGCAGTGGATGTTCATATTCGCCGCCTGCGCAGCCAGATTGAAAAGGATATAGAAAATCCTCGTTATATTCTAACAGTTCGGGGATTCGGTTATAAATTTGCCGAAATCAAATGAAGCACCTTTCCCTTTATTATATTTAGTTCATCTGTAGGCAGGCCATTATTTCAGATTTATGAATAATTTCAATTAAATGAAGAATTATTATCTAATCATAAAAGCTGACAAAAATATTCTAAATAGCTGAATCTCAAAAAATAACTTCCCGAAAATCGTTTTTACCATTTAAATCATCTTTTTATGTGTATTCAAATCTTAACTATGGCTTCATCATAATGAAACATTGAAAAGTTATTATCTTCCCGCAAAGCTAAAGGAATATTGGAGGGAGATATTATTTGAGTAAAATCAACACAGCCAAATTTAATTGTGCGGCAAGGCCGGATCATGTTGTTCCCAAATCCGTTAAAGAGATAGCAGAACTGATCGGCGTTAAATATGATTATCTGGGTTTAAATGCCGCGTCACTTCCTTTTGCGCCTTCGGATACTACTGCGGGTAGTGAATCGGAAATGCAGACGGTTGTCGTCGGCAGCAGAAACAACGTTGACCTGCCCCTTTTCATAGAACAATCCAACTATTTTGCCAACACTAAGCGGCGGGCAAAGGCTGGGGATACGTCCAGAAAAGTAATGACTGATCTGGAAAAATACTTAAATACAAACACGCAAGGTGTCTGGGAAAACAGCTGGGTTCGTTTTCCCCGCCACAAGATGGGAAAGCTTGCTGAGAGTATTTTTCAACAGGATATTCTGGCGGACAAAAAAAATCCGTCTCTAGGCCTTCGGTCGGATTTGAACAGATTCATTTTTCAACAGGATAACCTTGAGTATATCAGGGTTCCGATTAGTTATCTTTTAAAATTATCGCTGGCGGAGATAATCGATCCGCAGCAGAAAGTACATTCTCTGATCAGCAAGACCGGATTGAATATCATGCAGTATTTTTTAAATGATAATACATCGCCGGAAACATCATCTTTCTATGTGGCTTCCATGCAGTCGGAGATCGGCATGGGGCGTGTCGCAGCCAAGGAGATGGCTGTCCGTTATTTATTAAGCCAGCTGCTGATCATGTATGCCAATCAGAAATACGCTTTGGAGGAAACCGGACAGAAGGCAATGATATTTTCCTCGCCGCACCCGCCAATGAGGCAAAAAGTTTTAAGTAATTATGTTTCTGATGCCTTTTATCGGGAATTGTTTATGAACCCCTGCCTTTCCGGATGGGATAAAGGAGAAGAAAAGCATGAATACATGCATCTATGTCACCGTGTTTTGAGCCGCAGCCAATTCAACGCTGTCTTGAAACTCCGGGAAGCAGGAATCATTACCAGCAATCTGGTATCGTTGCCTAATTTATCCAATATCAGCCTCGCTAATAACGGGACACATGTAAGTTTGGGAAGCCGGAAAATCAGCCTTATGTTGCAGGACACTTCCTCGGGGTTTTCCATAAAAGATGAAAAAAATATCGGTGATCTGGTCGTTAAAATTGTCGAGCATTTTTTGCCGCTTTTTGTCGGTACATACAGCGCCGCGCCTTATCGTATGGATTTTTCCGATTTTCATCCGGAAAAAGCTCTAGGCTTTCTTCCGCATGAGCTGGACTATACTCATTTACGAATGCTCTGGCGGCGGTGGCAGAAGAAAGCCAATCTGAACATGTTCGGTAAATCCATCACGCCTTTCGGCCCCCGATGGATAGACACCTTGATCAGCACGGTTTTCAGCCTGAAAGGAGATTTTATTCCCGACTTCCGGCTGATTGACTATCTTATAGTCTTAATGAGTACGGATAAGAGTCCCGCCTTAAACGGCGAGCTGTATAACAGTAAGCCTTTAAAAGAAGACCTTGCCGATCTCGGCGTTTTTGATACGCAGATGTCGCTTTATCTTCTCGAGAAGCTTCGCGAATATGAAGTTATGGGCTTCTCCGGTTTTGAAGGGCGCCATTACAGCCTCTTTGAACGTTTTACCGAGGATATGGGGCAGGCGGTAACCCTGCAGAATCTTCTCTACCTTCTGGCATTTAAATATATTTTCTCCGGTCAAATCAGTCACGGGAATATACCCGATGATCCTTCCGTTGAAAGTGAAAGAAGGCAGATCATTTTCGGTTCGGCGATAGGCATCCCGACTTTTTTTGTGCATAACAATACCGGCAACACATTAATAAAGAAGATCATCAGCAAGACTGATCGCGTGCGCAATAGCCGGCGGTATCCGGGATACAGGCGAATTTACAACATCGAATATCGGCGGGCGCTTTTGAAAATTCTGCGCGAGGACGCGGAAGATCTCATTGAAATGCTATCAATGAGAGAGAGCATCGACGAGCTTGCATTCCGTCTCGACGAGCCGGAACGTTATTCTGCCTGCGGCAGGCTGACGCACGGCATTCTTAACATGGCTGACGCCAGGTCGCCGCTTGATTTGACTGCCGATAAGTTTAATGAGGCGGCGGAGAAATATTATCGGACAGATCTCCGCAACCGGCATATCAGGGAAGCCTTCGCGCTCTTAAGAGAAGATATGGTCAAGCTGGATAATGCATTCAACGGTTTGAGGCAGGATATGAGAAGTTTGCTTTACAGCGTTTTACAGGAAACAAATATTGCAAATTTCCTGGATCATGCCCAACGGGAGATCATTGAGGAAACCGCGTCCAAAGAGACGCTGGAAAAACTGGCTGGCATTACTCTAGTGCATATCCATTATAAAACTGAACTTAACCGTAAATTTCAAAATATTCAGGAACCGAAAACAACCTATGCAGCATAATTATATAGAGCGGGATACCCGCCAGATTAAAAAAGAACAATTCTACGGCGATCAGGCTGTGCAATTTCTATATGCCGATATCCGTGAACGGTCTTCGTGGCTCTTTCACCAGCTGACCAGCGCCAGAGTTTCGCGTGTGCTTAGTTATATGAACTATGATGGAATCCTTGCCGCAAGAATGAAGCATTATCTTGATATACATAAACAATTGAATATTGAACTGCAAGAATGCCTTGATGCACCGGAGCGTTTGGATTCTCTAAGAAAAATTTTTGAACGAAAAATTCGTTATTGGGAATGCCGTTCCATGCCCAATGATCCGTGCGCTATTATATCACCAGCTGATTCCCGGATGCTGCTGGGATCGTTTTTGGAAGAATCTGGTTTGTTTGTTAAGGGAAAGTTTTTTGATTATGAAGAGATGTTTGGTTGTGATAAACGCACGTGGCTTACAGCCTTTCAGGATGGTGACTTTGCCGTTTTCAGGTTGACGCCGGAAAAATATCATTATAACCATACGCCCGTTTCCGGAAAAATTATCGATTTTTACCAAATCTCAGGCACTTATCACGCATGTAATCCCAATGCCGTTGTTTCCGTTGTGACGCCTTATTCCAAAAACAAGCGCATTGTTACAATCATTGACACCGATGTGGAAGGCGGAACAAAAGCGGGTTTGGTGGCCATGATTGAAGTAGTCGCGCTGATGATCGGCGATATAGTTCAGTGCTACAGCGAAAAAAAATATGAAAGTCCTGTCCCCGTCGGAACCGGAATGTTTGTGAATAAGGGTGTTCCCAAGAGTCTTTTCCGTCCCGGCAGTTCTACTGTAGTTCTCATATTTCAAAAAGACAGAGTGCGGTTCGCTGATGATATTGCCGCGAACATGTTTTATCCTGACGCGGAAAGTATTTTCAGCCGTGGTTTTGGTAAGTCTCTGGTCGAAACCGATGTTAAGGTTAGATCATTTATTGCCACTTCCCGTAATCATTGAGATTAAATAAGTTTCTTTTTAATCATGTAGTGGAGGTAATAGTTATGAGGCAGGAAAAAATAAAGTTTATCAGGAATGCTCTGGTAAAAAAGATGGAAGAACTCTGGTCGAGCGCGGACAATACAATTTCTAAAATGAAAAATACAGAAGGCAATTTTGCCGATCCCTTTGACCAGGCTGCAATCGAGACGAATAAGTTTGTTGAATTAGCCTGCAGAGACAGAGAAAGAGAATTAATTATCGATATCAAAGAAACGATTATGCGTATTGACAGCGGCTTGTTCGGTATTTGCGACCATTGCGGCAGGGTCATCCATGAAAAAAGATTGTTAATTGAACCGATGAGTAAATTGTGCGTCGAATGCCAGCAGGAACGCGAGATTTATCAAAAGAGCAGACGATTAGCTGTAAGGAGTATATCTTATAAACATGTTCAATGAAATTTTTACATTGGCTCTTGCAGGAATAATAGCCGTTATATTCTCATGGGCTTTTAGAACACTGCCCAAAGAAAATTGGCAAGTTCTTGCCTGTTTGCCGACGCACAAGGGTCCGGATGGAATTTGGCATGGTATTAATTTAACGTATTATGGATTTTTTAATGCTTTGGCCTACCTGTTCGCGGTTGTCATGTTCCTGATAATGATGGGTTCGATGAACATCAAAATTGCGGGCACCATATTCCTTGTTACGCCATTTTTAGCGATTTGCATGCTGGCTTCCCGTTTAATCGCCCGCTTAGTGGAAAAGAAACGTCACACATTCTCCATAGGAGGCGCTGCCTTTGCCGGTATCTTAATTGGACCGTGGATCATATGGCTCGTCAATATAACATTAGGTGAATGGTTAGAGTTCCGGGCGCCGATGTTGGAAACCCTGACAGCAATATTTATTGCCTATGCTTTCGGCGAAGGGATAGGCCGGCTTGCCTGCATCAGTTTTGGCTGTTGCTATGGGAAACCTCTTAATGCATGTCACCCGTTAATAAAAATAATCTTTAATAAGCGGCATTTTATATTTTGGGGCAAGACGAAAAAAATCGCGTATGCCAATAATCTCGATGGTCAGGCGGTTGTCCCCGTTCAAGCCTTAACAGCAGTTGTTTACACCGGCACCGGGCTTTTGAGTTTCTACCTTTTCTTAAAAGGTTATGCAGGCATGGCTTTGATAATCACTCTTATTGTGACACAGGGCTGGCGTTTCATTTCTGAATTTCTGCGGGCCGATTACCGGGGGCATGGTTTCATTTCCGCTTACCAGATTATGACATTGTTTGCCATTGGCTATATTCTCTTTATTGTGCCATTTATTAAAGAACCTTATACGGTTTTTCCCAATTTGTTAACGGGTATTAAATCTCTCTGGAATCCCGGTCTAATTATTTTCCTGGTAGTTTTGTGGATAATCGCCTTCGTCTATGCCGGCAAGAGCAGCGTAACCTGCTCTTCAATAAACATTCAAGTCATAGAAAAGAATATTTAGTTTCCATATCAAGACAGGCATAATCATTCATATTGTTAAAATAGCCATAACTTATTTTCATTTATTTACCGTTCTGTCATCAAACTGTAACATTTAACATTTATAATACTCATAAAATAAAATCAGGGAGGAAATAAAATGATCAATATTGTTAAGAAAATAATTATCGGCATGGCTTTAGTAACTTTTATGGCTGGCCTTGCTGCTGCTGCCGATTCCATAGTGATTAAAGGATCGACAACCGTTTTACCCATTGCACAGGCTGTGCTCGAAGCCTATATGAAAGAAAACAAAGGCGTCCAGATTTCTTTATCGGGCGGAGGTTCCGGTGAGGGAATCAAAGCATTAATCGATCAATCTACGGATATAGCCGATTCCTCCAGAGAGATTAAAAAAGAAGAAATCGAATTGGCTGAATCCAAGGGAGTCAAACCTGTTGCCCATGTTATAGCCTATGA
>JBEKJX010000076.1:0-11054 GCA_050011015.1 Smithella sp. | reverse complement strand
GCGTTTAGAAAAGTTTTCAATAAGAAACCACCATTCATTCATTATCTTTATAACGTCAGCCGCATCATTATGTTTCCGATAGACAATGTTTGTTTCCGTTAAGCCATAGTGTTCGGGCATCTTGTTGTTCAACAAGAATTCCCGCTGTTTTAAAACGGTATTATAATTGTCCAATTTTAAATCGATGACCTCTGCAATTTCATCATAAATGCAGTCCCTTTCGTAGTGTATGGGCATCAATAGTTTT
This sequence comes from Smithella sp., assembly GCA_050011015.1. Taxonomy (GTDB): domain Bacteria; phylum Desulfobacterota; class Syntrophia; order Syntrophales; family Smithellaceae; genus Smithella. The sequence goes on along the minus strand of JBEKJX010000076.1, from coordinate 10,807 downwards.
TTATCTGAATTTTCATAAATCAGCTTAAATAAATACGGCGTACGAACGTCGATGTTTGAATCAACCCAAATACTGTACTCATAATCCTGTAAAAATTCATGAGGATGTAATTTGTGATATCTTGAATTCCGAACAGAATCGGAAGCGCTGTATATCAATGGTCTAAACTCCCAAATGGAATCACGCATAGTTTCAGCGAGTGAAACATCATCTGTAAAACAGATATAATCCAGATCCCCGTCAAAATATAAATGATTCGGCAAGTTATCATAGCGGTCTGTTAAGCACGTATAAACACACCCCGTTGCTTTTCTTTGTTGTTTATATGCAATATACTTTTTGATTTTATTTTGAAAAATGCCCACACTTCACCCGGTTAAAAAAGTAATTCAGCATTCCCGTACAATAACAAAAATCACCGGAATTTCTTACAAGCAGTTTCCGGATGCTGTCCTTTTTGTTTGAGGAAGTATATTAAGCGAACTCTTGTGTGTCAAGAAGCTTCGGGACACAACATATGGGTTGGTTCAAAATCCGGGGCAAGATCACCAGATATCGTGATCCAATTTGTTTTTCAAGCAGCATGAGGATTCGGTGCATTTAACAATTCCGATCGTTCGGAAGGAGTATTTTAATCACCTTTTATTTAATGCTTCCTGAAGTCAAGCAGCAGGTAATTTTGTATTACCTGCTTTCTTTCAATCAGCAATCAATATTTGATTGACATACAAGACAACAATTTTATAATTTAATAATAAACAAAAAACGGCTGAACTCTAACTTAACATGTGGTACAAGTATCAGCGGCAGGTCACTATGCTCAATAAAATAAATATCAGCCCCGACAGACAGAAGCTGATTGTTTATCTCGTTCTTGTTGTTGTAACCCTTGCTGTTTTCTGGCAGATCAATCACTACGACTTCGTCAATTTCGACGATACCGGTTATGTCACAAAGAACATTGTTGTTCAATCCGGAATCACGCTGGACGGATTTCTTTGGGCTTTCAAGGAAAAATATTCGGGTTTATGGAACCCGCTGGTGTGGCTATCCTTCATGTTCGATTATCAACTCCATGGTTTGAATGCCGGCGGTTATCATCTGACAAATCTCATCCTGCATATCCTGACCGCCTTGTTGTTGTTTTGGCTCTTTAACCGTATGACCGGAGCTATTTGGAAGAGCGCTTTTGTCGCGGCGTTTTTTGCTCTTCATCCGTTGCATGTGGAATCAGTCGCATGGATTTCTGAACGTAAAGATGTACTGAGCGCCTTTTTTGGGATGATGACTCTCTGTCTTTATGTCTATTACACGGAAAAACCGGTTATAAGAAGATATCTGCCTGTTCTTTTGTGCTTTGCCTGCGCTCTGATGAGCAAGCCCATGGTTGTAACTTTACCTATCATTATGATACTTCTGGATTACTGGCCGCTGGATCGTCTTCAATCGCGTAAAATCGTAACCAATATTCCGGAAGCCATGTCTGGTTCCACAAATCAAGGAAAACATAAAACGAAATTAAAAAAAGAAGCTCTAAAGAAAAATATATCTTCACCCCGTGTCCGGAAATTATCAGAACCCGGGATTGCGGGAATAATTCCATTATGGCAATTCTGGGAAAAAGCGCCTTTTTTCATTTTGTCCTCTGCTTTTGTTATCATATCACTTTGTATTCCGGAAACTCTTGATATGTCGGATTCTCCTTATTTAAAACAGATTCCTTATATTTCCCGGATCGCCAACGCACCTGTTGCTTTTGTTACTTATCTGGAGAAATCATTTATGCCGAATGATCTGGCTTTTCTTTATCCTTTTCCCGATCAAATTCCCCTCTGGCAGGTATTGGGAGCGTCTTTGCTTATTATCTTAATTTGTTTCGCGGTTATTGTCATGATAAAACGCCTGCCATATCTGTTTGCCGGATGGATATGGTTCTCGATAACCATTGCCCCCGTCATTGGAATCATTCAGATATCGCAAAGAGCGCCATACGCGATGGCTGATCGCTATCATTATTTGCCCTCTATAGGCCTTGCAGTTATGCTGGCATGGGGCATACCGGCTTTGATTAAGAGTGAAGAAACAAGAAAAAAGTTTTTGTTTCCGGCGGGGACAATTTTTCTGACCATCCTATCGTTTTTATCCTGGAATCAATGTGGATACTGGAAGGATAGCATCAGTCTTTTCAGTCACAATTTGAAAGTTACCGATTATAATTGGCTTGCTTATAACAGCAGGGGTTGTGCCTACAAGGATCTTGGCAATTACAGGCAGGCGATTGAGGATTTTAGCAGTGCAATTGAGATTAATCCGTACTATTTAGATGCTTATCATAACCGGGGTATTACCTATTACTTCCTCGGCAATTACAGGCAGGCGATTGAAGATTATGACAGGGTGATCGAAATCAATCCGACTTATGCAAAGGCCTATAATAACCGGGGTAATGCCTATGTCAGCATTGGCAATTACAAGCAGGCTACTGAGGATTATGGCAAGGCGATCGAAATCAAACCGGATTATGCGGATGCCTATTATGACAGGGCCTTAGTTTATCTAAATCACGGCGATAACATCTCCGGCTGTTACGACGTACGAAAAGCATGTGCATTAGGGAATTGCAGATTATTGGAAATTGTAGATGCCAGAGGATTATGCCACTGATTGAGCAAGGTTACTCTTTGGGATAAAAAGCTGCGGCAACGGATAACAGCAATCAAAGAACTGCTAACATAAGTCAAGAGTAGACCCCATTGCTCTATTGCTGACATGACCCTATTGCTGACCCTATTGCCGCTATTGCTTCGAGGGGTTTTATTTTCCTGATTCGTCACATATTATTTCATTATTGACACGCCTGTTTCTTTATGCTTAATTTTGCAATATTATTTCATATATGAATATATAAATACATGAACGAAGGGGGAATAATCATGAAAAGGTCAATGTTCTGTTGGTTAATGATTTTCGGTTTTCTGGTAATTACTTTAAGCGCCTGCAGCAGTTCGGGTTCGAGTTCCAGCCCTGCAGCGATATATCCGCGTTTCGCCTATGTAGCTGATTCTGGTGACAACACTATCTCCATCTACACCGTCGATGCCGCAACAGGGCAATTGCGCCATAACGGCTATGTGGCTTCCGGGACGAATCCTATCTCTGTCACGGTTGCCCCCTCGGGAAAATTCGCCTATGCGGCAAATTTTACTGACGGCACTATCTCGGTCTATACCATCGATCATACCACCGGGGCTTTGACCGCCGGAACGCCTGCGCCTGCCGGAACTGAACCTTACTCGGTCACGGTTGTCCCTTCGGGAAAATTCGCCTATGCGGCAAATTCTGGTGACGGCACCATCTCGGTCTATACCATCAATCAGACCACCGGGGCTTTGATCGCCGGAACGGCTGTGCCTGCCGGGACGGATCCTACCTCCGTCACGGTTGACCCCTCGGGAAGATTCGCCTATGCGGCAAATTATGGTTCCAACAATATCTCGGTTTATACCATTGATCAGACCTCCGGGGCTTTGACCGCCGGAACGGCTGTGCCTGCCGTGAAGAATCCTTTCTCCGTCACGGTTGACCCCTCGGGAAAATTCGCCTATGCGGCAAATCATAGTTCCGGCACTATCTCGGTCTATACGATCAATCAGACCACCGGGGCTTTGACCGCCGGAACGGCTGTGCCTGCCGGGACGAATCCTTTCTCCGTCACTGTTGACCCCTCGGGAAAATTCGCCTATGCGGCAAATCAGGGTTCTAACACTATCTCGGCCTATGCCATCAATCAGACCTCCGGGGCTTTGACCGCCGTGGGGACGCCTGTGCCTGCCGGGACGGGACCTGTCTCGGTCACGGTTGACCCTTCGGGAAAATTCGCCTATGCGGCAAATTGGGATTCCAACAATATCTCGGTCTATACCATTGATCAGACATCCGGGGCTTTGACCGCCGTGGGGACGCCTGTGCCTGCCGGGACGGAACCTTACTCTGTCACGGTTGACCCTTCGGGAAAATTCGCCTATGCGGCAAATGAGGGTGATAACAATATTTCGGTCTATACCATCAATCAGGCCACCGGAGCTTTGACTGCTGTTGGAACGCCTGTGGCTTCCGGGACGTGGCCTTACTCGGTCACGGTTGACCCTTCGGGAAAATTCGCCTATGCGGCAAATGCTAAATCCAACAATATCTCTGTCTATACCATTGATCAGACCTCCGGGGCTTTGACCGCCGTGGGGACGCCTGTGCCTGCCGGGACGGGACCTGTCTCGGTCACTGTTGACCCTTCGGGAAAATTCGCCTATGCGGCAAATTATGGTTCCAACAATATTTCTGTATATACCATCGATCAGACCTCCGGGGCTTTGACCGCCGGAACGCCTGTTGCTGCCGGGACGGAGCCTCAGTCGGTCGTGACAACAGGAGTTATTCAGTAATCATCGGGGACAGCGGCCTGTTATGAAGCCATTGAAAAAGAGCTTTTTAATAGCCGCTGTCCTTGATACATAATGTATTTCAAAACCATTTCTTAGTCAGTCCACACCCGGATGACCGACCTGTTCTCTGGCAATCATCATTCATGCTTTTAAAACAATCGCTTCTTATATTTACGTTACACTCTTTCAATCGATAATCATCAATTCCTGGAATTGCCCGCAACTAAACAGTTATAGGTGATATACGTAACAAAATGATGATTGCAATTTAGACATCGCAGGTTCATCATCTATCTGTCGGGCAAAGGGGCTATTTTTCCCCTTTTTGAAAAAGAAGACATGTGCTATCGTACATAATTAAAGTTTCAGGTAAATCGAAGTTCTCATATAAAGCTTCGGAAACCAAGAGATGGCAGGAGTCTGAAATTAAAAAAATCGTTTTAGATAATAAACTTCCAAATTTACTGTCCATTGAATTTCATACCCGTTTCTTTCCCGGATTCCTATGGAACCGTCTTAGGTCTAAAGAGCGGAGAGGGTCTGGTTTTAACTCATCTTTTGAACTCTATATTGCCTTAATAATCTGCGTTATCCTTGTAACAGTCGGCATTCCGCCTGCAGTTTATAGCAGGTCAATTGCCGGATGGATATCAAGTGGAATAGGCGCGGCAGGCATTTTGGCAATGATCATCCATAGTATAGCGTCGAGCTTTGGAGAATCTCCGTCAATCAACGATTTTCTTGTGGGCTTTTTTTTCTTCTTTTTAACTGCGGGTCTGACTGCCGGGATTTTTATCAGTACACTTGAACATTATCCGTTTTCCCAGAGTCTATTGATAAGCGCTGCGGGACTTATCGCAGGTTATGCGTTTGGCATACTCGCCGGTTTCGGGCTACAATACATAGGCTGGTTAGCAGCACTATTTGACCCGCTGGCCGGATTGATGGTTTTCGGAATGTTGGTCATGGACATGTTACTGTTGTCGGGGACTTTGTTTCGTTGAATATCAGAAACAGTGACTTTTTAAATAGGGACAGCGCCCTGGTTTTTAAACACTTGCTGTAATTTAACCTTCCTCGGTCTGCCGACTTTCTTTTTCCTTAACGCCATCCCCGGCTTTTTCTCCAGTTTAATCATAAAACCATCAATTAAATAGATCACGCTATCCCCCCTTCCACCCTGCCCAAGTATTTTTGTCTGATAATTACTGTTTGACATATTAGTTTACTAATGGTATGTTACATACCAGAAGTAATTATGATTTGTAACTGTTGTCTTGAAACAAAGAATCCATTTATCGGACACGACAGGAGGAACCGACATTGCTTCAGCAGGATGAACATAAAGAAGTCTGCCGTCAGAGAAGAGAAAGAGAAAAGAATCAGCGTATTCAAAGTATTGTTGACGCCGCCCGAAAAGTATTCTTTGCAAAAGGTTATCTTAAATCGACCATGGACGAAATTGCTCTGGCTGCCGAGATTACAAAGCCCACCATTTATTTATATTTTAAAACGAAGGATGATCTTCTCATAAACCTCATGCAGCCTTTGATTGACGATATTCGAAACAGACTGGAAATCGTTGAAACAAAACTGCTGGAAGGAAAAATCAAAGACGGGAACGGTCTGATCAGCGGAATTTTACGCGCCTTCTATCACGGGTATGAATCCCTGCCGGAGACATTTCGCATTGTCCAATTATTTCAGCAGCAGGACCTGATCAGTGAACTGAGACCGGAAATTCGTACGGCGTTGGATGACCGGGGCCGGATCAATTTCGACATTTGCCGCCGTCTGCTGACCAGAGGCATGGAAACGGGCTTGATTAAAAAGGTAAATGTCTATGCACTGGCCGATGTGATCTGGGGCATGATGGTTGGCGTGATTCAACTGGAAAATTTTAAAGCCGACGAGCAAAAGGGACATAAACTGAAAAAGAAAACACTGGATCTGGCGGAACGTCTGATTGCGGCGGCGCTGACGAGGCGAAATGAAATAATCTTACCGGACAAAAAAGAGGAGAAACAAAAGTGAACATGTCGAATGCCGCGGAACTGATCGAACGCGCTAAAAAAGAAAAGCGACTGTCTCTGACAGAATCCGAATCCAAAACATTGTTGAGAAATTACGGCATTCCCGTCGTGGAAGAAGCCGTAGCCGAAAGTGAAGATGACGCTGTTTCCCTGTCAAGGGAAATGGGCTTTCCTGTCGTGTTGAAAGGACACGGCTCGAAACTGACGCACAAAACGGAACGAGGCCTGGTCAGCGTGAATTTACGCTCCGTTTCGGAAGTCCGCCATGCCTACCGCCGGATCAAAGCATCCGCCGCAGATGACTGGGAAGGATGCCTGATCCAGCCGCTGATCGAAGGCAGGCGCGAATTTGTTGCCGGTTTGATTCGGGACGCTCAGTTCGGCCCGACGGTGATGTTCGGGCTTGGCGGTGTCTTTACAGAGGCTCTGGCCGACGTTTCATTTCGTATTGCGCCTTTAAGCGGCACTCAGGCCGACGCCTTGATTGATGATATTAAAAGCAGCAAACTGCTGGGCGATTTTCGCGGCGAAAAAGCAGCCGATCGGACGCAGCTGCGCCGGGTGCTTCTGGGACTGTCGCGGCTGGGGATGGAGCATCCGGAAATCCGGGAAGTGGATATCAATCCTCTGATCGTCATGCCGGATGGACAAGTCAAAGCCGTCGATGCGCTGGTCGTGTTTAAAGAAGATGGCACCCGGCCTGCGGCAGAAGGCAGGACGAAAGAAGAAAGCGAAATGTGTGCGCGGGAAATCCGCCGTGCCCTTGATGCCGCCGCTAATGCAAAATCCGTCGCCGTGGTCGGGGCATCGCAGCCGGTCGAAGGAAGTTACCCCGGCATGTATGGCTGTATGCGCAATTTCGGCTATGCCGGGCGGCTTTATCCCGTCAATCCGAAACTCAGCGATATCGACGGCGTCAAAGCCTATCCGAATCTTGCATCCCTTCCCGAACAGGTGGATTTGGTCATCATTACCGTGCGGGCGCAGTTAGTGCCTGATGTATTGCGGGAATGCGTTGCCACGGGGAACAAGACCATACACATATTTACGTCGGGCTTCAAAGAATCGGGAGAGGAGGAAGGCATCAGGCTTCAGGAGGAGATGGAAAAGATCGCTCTGGAAGGCAGCCTGCGGGTTATCGGCCCTAATTGCATGGGTTTTTATGTGCCCGAAACAAGGATGGTAACCTGGCCCGGAGCATCCGCAAAAAGCGGTTCCGTGGGCCTCATCAGCCAGAGCGGAGGCCATGCTCAGGATTTCACAAACTATGCAACAAGCCAGACCGGAATCCAATTCAGCAAGGTCATCAGTTATGGAAACGCCCTGACGCTGGACAGTACGGATTTTCTGGATTATCTGTCCCATGACGATGAAACGAAAATTATTACCATGTATCTGGAAGGCGTGAAAGACGGATCGCGCTTTTTAAAACTGGTTACGGAAATCAATCGGCGAAAACCGATTATTATTTTTAAAGGCGGGCTGTCCGAATCGGGCGCTCTGGCCGTTTCATCCCACACAGGAGCTTTGGCGGGCGGCGGAAAAATCTGGCGGGCTTTTTTCCGGCAGACCGGCGCCGTGCTGGTCGAGTCCATTGAAGAGATGGCCGATGTGGCTCTGGCATTTCATCATCTGGAAAAGACACGGGGACGCAAAACAACCGTTCTCGGATTTGGCGGAGGAGCCGTTGTTTCCGTGGCAGACAATTGCGCAAAAACAGGCCTTTCACTTCCAACCTTTTCATCCGGGTTAATCCATGAATTGCGGAAGATGATTCCGCCCGCCGGCACAATGATTCGTAATCCGATTGACGCGGCAATTGCCTTCTACAGTTTTGACATCATGGGAAATGTTCTTAAGCTGCTTGCCGAAACGGACGAAATCGACAACATTATCGTATCCATACCTCTTGACTGGCTGTCTGACAAAGAAACCGGATGGGGATATATCGAAAAAGTCGCCTTGTATCTGGCCGGAGAAGGACGAAAACGGGCGGGCGATAAACCGATGATTGTGGTCTGGCGGCAATACCAGTCTGAAGAGGAACTCAGGAAATGGGTCCCCGTTTTGAAAAATATTTTTCTGACGGCGGGAATTCCTGTCTATGAAGGGGTTCCCCGGGCAGTCAATGCGCTGGACAAACTGACGGCTTATCACGCCTTTCAGTTGCATCATCATTCATAAGGAGCCGAGCTTAACAGGCGAGATCGTAATGAATATGATTTCCTGATTGCTAAGAACTTCCATTGGGGAAACAGTTAAAAAATGAAACCTTGCCATATCGACAAACGGGAGATATCTTGTCATATGACAAAAATGCTTCACCATCCACCATTCACCATTCACCATTCACTATCAACTATCCACTATTCCCCCTTCACTCTTAACTACTTAAATCTTAAAACTTAAAACTGTCCTTCCGAACCGCCGCATCCACGCCCCTTTGTCATTCCGAACCGCCGCAGGCGTGTGAGGAATCTTAAAGACTTCTCACATTCGTTCGAAGTGACAAAAACGCTTCACCATCCCCTATCTGCCATCCCCTATCCACTTAAATCTTAATTACTTAAATCTTAAAACTGTCATTCCGAACCGCCGCATCCGCACCCCTTTGTCATTCCGAACCGCCGCAGGCGTGTGAGGAATCTTAAAGACTTCTCACATTCGTTCGAAGTGACAAAAATACTTCCCCATCCCCTATCCACCCTTCACCCTTCACCATTCACCATTCACTATCCACTATCCACTTAAAACTTAATTACTTAAATCTTAAATCTTAAATCTTAAAACTGCCATTCCGACATACTATAAAAATATTTATGTAACACTACACTGGCATGTGATATAGACATTCGGTGTAGATCACTGATACCAGGTCGCATTCTTCAGCTAACTTTGTTGGCTGTGCCGCCGCGTTATCTTTTGACCGGAGGCGCAACTGAAAAGGAGCGCAATAAGAACAGTCTTTACCTTACCGAGAATTGACGCCTGTCAGGCGACAGATTCCATGCAACCCGGTATGACAATATAAAACAGGGAGGTCATTCAAATGAAAGAAACGAAATATTTAATGCGGTGCCGGAAATATTTCATTGTGTGGTTATTTGTCTCCTTTACGTGCGTTACATGCGCATACGCTGATTTGAACCAGAGTGCAGCCGCGCGGCTTGCCGAGCAGCAGCAGCTTATCAGTAAAATCACGCCGCTGACTGATGAATTTAAAGAAATTCAAAAGGATGAGGTGATACAGACGAAGCGATGGGATGATCTGAAGTGGTCTGAGGCGCAGTTGAAAAAACAGATTGACGAACACAAAGCGGAAGGCGCGGAATTCGACCGGGCTTCAGAGAAGTTTGAAGCAGCGAGAAGAGATCATGATTCACGATGCATGGGGACGTTCTCCGATGGAGCTTATGTGGCGGCTTGTAACAAAGAGGCGGAAGCGGGTGACGCAGAGGCGAAACGACTGGGGGCATGGGGTACGCATCTAAATGAAATGCAGGCCCTTCTCCAGAAAGCAATCGCCACTCATAGCGAAGAGACACAGAAGGTTTTCGAAAAACACAAGGCGAACGCTGCCCGTATGGACGAAATCCGCGCCAAGGTGCAACCGATGCTTGATCGCCTGAAGGCTATTCAAAACGAAGTTGATACATGCGTCGCCGCAATCAAAAACAGTTCTGATGAGGTAATGCACGATACATGCGGCCGGATGTTTGACAACAACAAGTGACGCAGCGGCCGGGAATACTGCAAAATAATTTGTAAATATCTTTTCTACAGCGCCATTAAAGATATTCTAATATAATCCTGAATATTGAAAAAGGAAACGTGATGAAAAAACTGCTTTTGTTATCATGCATACTATTTTCGTTCATAGCATCCGCCAATGCAGCTCCTTTATATAAATGCATTGATAAAGACGGCAATGAAACTATTACCGATGATACTCAGAACATGAATAAATGTGAATTGCTCGATTCGAATACAGAAACCTCGCCGTCTTCCTCTTCAAATTCCAAGAATCAATTTATGCTTAACTCCGCTAAGAAAGATGCCATATGGTTCGTCAATCTTTTAAAAAAGAATAACAACAAATATTTCTGTATTCCGCCGGAAAAAACCATAAGGGAAATATCACAATCACTTGTAAATTACAGCAGATCCCACCATTTACCTGATGTTACGCACGGCGATCAGCCAACCATTGACCGCCTGGCGCAAATTTATCCCTGCAATTCTTCAAACGTAATTGCCGGCAGACCGAATATAATTACGGAGAAAAAAGGGAAAATCACCAGTATGAGAACCGAGGGCAACCTGGAATCCCAACAG
>JBEKJX010000075.1:0-11071 GCA_050011015.1 Smithella sp. | reverse complement strand
TCACTGTAACGACGGCCGAGCATTACTCTGCCGGTAAATTCATCAACAATTATAACTTCCCCTTCTTTGACGAGATAATCCACATCCCTTTTAAACAAGGTATGGGCGCGGAGAGCCTGATTGACATGATGAACGATTTCTATATTGCGCGGCTCGTAAAGATTTTGCACATTTAAATATGTCTCAACATGCGCAACCCCTTCTTCAGTAAGAACCACCGTGCGGCTCTTTTCGTCTATCGAATAATCCGTATCCTTTTTTAATCTGGGAATGATTTGATTTATTTTATAATATTTATCCGTTGATTCTTCGGATGGACCGGAAATGATCAATGGAGTTCTGGCTTCATCAATTAAAATGCTGTCCACTTCGTCAACAATGGCATAATTGAACTCGCGCTGAACGTACTCGTCCAGTGTAAATTTCATGTTGTCACGGAGATAATCGAAACCAAATTCATTATTGGTTCCGTAGGTGATATCGGCATGGTATGCGTCTCTGCGTTCATCATCATCCATACCATGAATAACAACGCCAACACTTAAACCCAAAAATTTATAAATCGGCCCCATCCATTCCGAGTCTCTTCCAGCCAGATAATCATTGACAGTAACTACATGGCATCCTTTTTCTTCCAATGCGTTAAGGTAGAGAGGCATTGTCGCTGCAAGTGTTTTTCCTTCGCCTGTCTTCATTTCAGCAATTTTGCCTTCATGCAGAACTATTCCGCCGATTACCTGAACATCAAAGGGTCTCATCAGCAAAGTCCGGCGTGAAACTTCCCGCGCTACGGCAAAAGCTTCGGTCAAAATATCATCCAGAGAAAAACCGTTTTTTAACCTCTCTTTAAAATATGGGGTTTTCGCCCGTAGTTCTTCATCAGTTAAGGCCATCATTGTTGGTTCAAAATTATTGATTTCATTTAAAAGCAACGACAATCGCTTTAATTCCCGGTCATTTTTTGTTCCTACAATCTTTTTCAGTATACTTTCCAGCATCGATTACCTTTTAAAAAAAAACCGGCGAATTAACCGGTGAATTTAAATAAATTGATTTTATTAACAATAAAACCCCAATCTCCAACGTATAATTTTTTACAGAGAAAAAGTTTTTTTAATTTTTACTCCGTGACTTCACTTTCCATCCCCAATCATTTAATTCAAATATCTTTTGGGATTAACCGGAATATTATTGATAAAGACAGCATAGTGGAGATGCGAACCTGTGCTGCGTCCGGTATCGCCGACATAACCGATTAATTCACCCTTTTTAACTCTAACTCCTTGTTTCACAGCCATCCTGGATAAATGTGCAAATCCTGTAGCCAAACCGTGACCATGGTCAATTTTTATAAAATTACCTTCCTGCGGATTAAAAGCGCTCACAACTACAAGCCCGTCTGCCGGCGCAACTACTGCTTGACCGAATCGGGCAGATATATCTAACCCCTTATGAAATTCAACCCCTGAGCCGAAGGGTGATTGTCTTATGCCAAATTCCGATGTCACCCAGCCTTTTACCGGCCATATGGAAGGCGTAGCAGCAAGGATTGATTTTTGTTCATGCAAAAAAGCCAATAATTCATCAAAGCTTTTTTCTCTATTATTAGCATCTTCATTAAGCTTTTCAATGCCTTTACGCATACCCGTTATTAGTTTATCGTTATCCTGATCCAATAAATCCTTCATTCTTGTTTCATGATCAGATCCGCCAATACCCAATGGAAGTTTTTTATCCTTGCTTGTTTCATATGCTAAAACTCTGATTTTTTTATCAGTTTGTCTGAGCTCTTCCATGCGGCTCGAAAACTCGTCTACTTTCATAGCCAAATCCCGGAACTGCTGAGATTGTTCTTTTGTTTGCGCCCTTAGTCTTGCCAGTTCAGCTCTGTCTCTCTTAATACTTGCGTAATCGTAAATAACATAAAGGGTTACAAGAATGATTACAACGGAAGCAATAAGGATATTACGCATAAAAGTTTTAGGAACAGATATTTTTTTGACTCCACTCTTCCTGTTAGGAATAATCATCAATGTAAAGTGATCCGACATTTATTCTTTCCCTTGAGATTTAACTTAAGATTTACAAGTTTTTCAATTTTAGATTGTTTTAGCTACCATAGAAAATGAACTAAAGTCAAGAATAACTTGATTTACCGTTATTGCTTGAATTTTTTATATTAATGCCATATTGTGTTTATATGCTATATAAAAAGAATTGAATGATTTTATGCAGATAAAGAAATATTACATCATTATACGGTTATTTTCCGTTATGCTGATGCTTTTATCGGTAACGGCGTGTTTCCTTGCCCCTTCGGCTCATAAATTCGATGCTTCAAAATTTTTAAAATCACAGACCAACAGGATTGATAAATCCACCCAGATTCTTTTAGCCGTGGACAATAGTTCATTTTTCTTTACCAGAACAACACTTTACGCGGTAGAAAAGCGCGAAGGGAACTGGCAAATAGTTTTCGAACCCATAAACGCTGTGATCGGGGAAAAAGGTTTCGCGCCCCCTGAAGAAAAAAGAGAAGGAGATGGCAAAACACCTTCCGGCATCTATCCTCTTAAAATGACCTTTGGTTATGATGCCACTATAACGACAAAAATGCCTTATCGTCAGGCATTAGCTGATGACATTTGGGTTGATGATCCCAACGCTGACGATTATAATCACTGGACAAAAAAACAGGAAACGATTGCGGCCTCATACGAAAAAATGAAACGTAACGATAACCTTTACAAATATGGAATTATCATCGAATATAACACTAATCCCGTTGTCAAAGGAAATGGCAGCGCTATCTTTATGCATATCTGGAAGGGGAAAAACATACCTACGGCAGGTTGTGTGGCTGTTTCCGAAGAAAACATTCTTAAAATTCTCGAATGGCTTGATCCAGCGGCATCACCGCTTATTATTACAGGCATCAGAAATTAGACGGAGGCTATTATTATGAAATCAAAACTATTACTCATGCTGTTGATTTTTACCTGTTGGTGTTTCCCTCAAATTGCTCATGCCGCCGATGCTGATAAAATGCCGGACAGCTTTGTCGATATACAAAAAGTAATTCCCGGGATTGTTCTGGATATTCGTTATTACAGCCCGCACAACTTTGTCGGAGAAAGGGTTGACGGCTATCTGGCGCCTAAATGTTTTCTAACCAAAGAAGCAGCCGAAGCGCTTTCCAAAGTTCAGAAAGATCTGGAACCGTTTTCCCTGTCACTGAAAATTTATGACTGCTACAGGCCTCAAAGAGCTGTTAATCATTTTGCCCGCTGGGCATCTAAAATTGAAAATACCAGAACAATGAAAGAGTTCTATTCTACAGTGGATAAGCGTAATTTATTTAAGGACGGCTACATTGCCCGTAAGTCCGGCCACAGCCGCGGCAGCACACTTGATCTGACCATCGTCCCCTTGCCTGTCCCCGCTCAACCACAATATTCTCCGGGACAAAAACTTTACGAATGTTATCTTCCCGCGGCCAAACGCTTTGCGGATAACAGCATCGATATGGGAACCGGCTTTGATTGTTTTCACGAACTATCGCACACGGCAAATCCAAGCATCAGCCATGAACAAAAAATCAACAGACTTCTTCTCAAATCGCTGATGGAAAAGCACGGTTTTGTAAATTATGATATGGAGTGGTGGCATTTTACTCTGAAGAACGAACCTTTTCCCGACACTTATTTCGATTTCCCGATAGAGTGAAACTATGAAAATTAAATTGCCGGCTTTTTTCAAATCCTATGGTTTCTCGTTCATTTTGATTATATCCATTATTATCGGCTCCGTCCTCGGAATCATCTTCAAAAAGGACGCGGCCGTTTTCAAACCATTCGGAGATATATTCCTCAATCTTCTGTTTACAATCGTAATCCCACTGGTTTTTTTCTCCATTTCATCGGCCGTCGCCGGAATGTCCGACATGAAGCGTCTGGGTAAAATATTGACAGCCATGATCATCGTCTTTACGATTGCCGGATTTATTGCCGCCTGCGTAATGATGATCGGTGTAAAGTTTTACCCTCCCGCGCCCGATATGAAAATCAATCTGGGCGCATACCTGAAGATTGAGCATTTCAATACCGCCGATCAAATTGTGAAGGCGCTCACGGTCTCGGACTTCCGCGATATCATGAGCAAGAATAATATGCTGGCCCTGATTATTTTCGCCATTCTCACCGGTCTGGGCGCTTCTTCCGCGGGAAAAAAAGGACAGGCCTTCGCCAGCTTCCTCAGCGCGGGAACTGAAGTCATGATGAAGGTTATCGGTTACATCATGCTCTATGCCCCGATCGGCTTATGCGCGTATTTCGCGTACATTACAGGAGCTTTCGGCACGGAGCTGCTCGGTTCTTACGCCAGAGTCATATTCCTGTATTTTCCTCTCTCCATCTTGTATTTTTTTGCAGCCTTTACACTTTATGTATACATCGCGGCAAAGGGCCCCGGCGTGAAGGCATTCTGGAAAAACATTATTCCCCCCTCTATCACCGCTCTGGCGACAGGCAGCAGCATGGTCACGATACCATCCAACCTGGATGCTGCCGATAGAATGGGCGTTCCACGGGAAATTAGTGAGATTGTTATTCCCATTGGCGCGACACTGCACATGGAGGGATCGTGCCTGGCCGCCGTCTTAAAAATAGCTTTTCTTTTCGGTGTGTTTCATATGGATTTTTCCGGCGCCGGCACCATATTGACAGCAATCGGAATCGGCATGCTGACGGGAATGGTCGTGAGCGGTATACCCGGCGGCGGCACGATCGGCGAACTGCTGATTATCTCTCTCTACGGCTTCCCGCCTGAAGCATTTCCACTGATCACGATAATCGGCACTCTGGTGGACGCTCCCGCGACAATGGTAAATGCCGTTGGCGATAATGTGGCAAGCCTTCTGGTGGCAAGAATTCTCGGCGGAAAAGACTGGATAAAACAAGCTCAGATTCTCTGAGGCGCAGAATTTCTAAACAGGACGGGATTTTTTGTTTTTCTTCTTCTCATACATCGATTTATCAGCCCTCGACATGAGTTCATCAATAGATGATGGATCTTCCGGATCATAGAAAGAAAAACCGATGCTTATGGATAGCTTGTATTTCCTGTTTGCCTGATTGTTATGCGTGTCAATCAAGTACTCTAATCTATCTGTAATAATTAACGGGTCGATTTCTTCCGGATCAATGGCCAGAATGGCAAATTCATCCCCTCCCATGCGGGAGATAATGTCGGATGATCTGAAAGTCTCCTTGAGTACAAATGCCGTTTCAATAAGCGCTTTATCTCCCTCTTCGTGTCCAAACGTATCGTTGATCCATTTCAAATCGTCCAGATCGGCAAAGAAGAAAATCAATCCCCTTTTTGTCCTGTCCGATAATTTCAACTGCTGCGCGGCAAGAGTCAGAAAACCCCTTCTGTTGAGCAATCCCGTAAGTTGATCGGTAATGGATAATGTGAGAATCTCTTCTTCGGCCTGCCTGCGCTCGGTAATGTCATTATCAATTCCACGGTATCCTTGGATTTCTCCATTCGCATCAATGATGGGTTCTGCATTGCTTTCAAAGTAGCAGCAACTACCGTCTTTGCGGCACCGACGGATAACCCAGTTTCGCCACCCCTGTTTGGATGCAATAAGATCAGGTAGTCTCCTCTGGACCATATCGCGGTCATCATCCAACATAAAATCGAAACTGCTGCGTCCGGTAATTTCAGATGCGGAATAGCCCAGCATGGATTCAATATACCGATTGCTGTAGGTATGATTTCCCTTTATATCCATCTCCCAGATCCACGCGGTACTGGTTTCAGCCATCGCTCTAAATCTTTCTTCACTCTGCCTTAGCGCTGCTTCAGACTGTTTGCGCTCAGTGATGTCGTGGAAATTAACTACAATCCCCTTTACCATCTCGTTTTCCAGAAGATTCTGACCAACCCCTTCCAAAAACCTCCAGGAACCATCCTTGTGCCGGTATCGCAGTTCAATAGTGATAACTTCTGAAGTCCGAGTGGAGTTGGTAAAGGCATCAATACCTGCGGCTAAATCGTCCGGATGTATGTACTCGAAAATATTACGGTCGATCCGCTCCGATGGTTTATACCCCATAACACGTTCCAGTGAAGGGCTTTCGTAGCGTATGGTGCCGTCGGCGTTCAGAATCGTGATCACCTCTGAAGAGTTTTCGATCACGGATCGAAAATACGCTTCACTGCGGCTTAATGCTTCCTCCGCCTGCTTGCGTTCGGTAGCGTCGTTAAGGTTCATAATGAAACCCTTGACGACAGGGTTATTCAAAAGATTTCTGCCTGTTCCTTCAAAAACCCGCACTGAACCGTCTTTATGCAGGACATGGAATGTGTTGTGAATAGCCGTAGTATCTTCTGTAATGATCGCTTTGCCAAAATCAACAATAGCTCGTGGAATATCGTCCGGATGAATGATTTGAGAACCGCTTTTGCCTATTAATTCTTCGGTTTTGTACCCCAGCAAATGCTCGCAAGACTCAGAAATGGAAACAATCGTCCCCTTTTCATCAACGATAACAATTATATCCGAGGAGTTTTCGGTCAACAAGCGGAAATAGGCCTCTTTATTCCGCAATTCTTCTTCCGCCCGCTTTCTTTCTCTGCGGTTCGCAGCCTCACGCAACTCCCGATCAACAATGGGCGTAAGTTTTACAAGGTTGTCTTTCATGACATAATCGTGAGCGCCTGCTTTCATTGCCGCTACTGCTTTTTCTTCGCCAATTTTACCTGACACCAGGATAAAAGGGATATCAATGCCTGTTTTTTTATACGCTTCAAGAGCATCGATACCGCTGAATTTAGGCAACCTATAATCAGAGATGATGCAATCCCACGTTTTATTTTTCAGAGCTGCAAGTAAATCCTCTAACGTTTCAACTCGCTCGAAATCAATATCGAACCCGGCACGCCTCAGTTCAAGGACTTCCAACAGAGTATCATTTTCACTGTCCTCAATGATTAGGAGTTTAATTTTCTTTTTCATATCTGTTTCTTTTTAATCCTGGAAATTCGTTAAGAGCAAGCACCTCGTTCGGGTCTGGTTTGTTTCGGCCTTTTTCTTCCCCTCCCTTTCATCTGCCAACCATACCTTTATTATCGGCAGCCAAGTCAAAAAAACTTGGCAAAACAAAATACTTTTCAGTTATGGAATTTAAAATTTTTCTCCTTAAAGTTGATGTTGCAGGCATCCACCACCGCTTGGTCATAGAGGATACCTTTGTTTGTGGTAATTTCATCCAGCGCCGCATCGATTCCCAGGCTGGGGCGGTAGGGACGATGGGATGACATCGCTTCTACTACATCTGCCACCGAAAGAATCCGTGACTCCAAAAGAGTTTGATCTCCTTTTATCCCGTTAGGATATCCCGAACCATTCATCCGCTCGTGATGCTCAAGAACCATCCTCGCAATGGGCCAGGGAAATTCGATGTCCTTCAGGATATCATAGCCGGACTGTGGATGTGTTTTGATGAGGCTGAATTCGATGTCCGTCAGTTTTCTCGGCGTACTGAGAATTTCTGCCGGAATGGATATCTTACCTATATCATGAATGATGGCTGCCATGCGGATGCCATCAATCTGATCAGTTGTCATACCCATTTCCGTGGCAATGGAACGTGCAAGATCTGCCACACGGCGCTGGTGGCCTGCCGTATAGGGGTCCTTCGTCTCAATCAGAAAGGATATCGCTTGAACTGTAGCCCCCAGTGCCTGCCGTATTTTCATAAGGCTCAGGTTGAGAGTATCTTTCGCCTGTTTGCGCTCGGTTATATCACCGGTGAAGTTTAAGGTAGCGGGGTTGCCTTCCCAGGTAATCATAACAGCATGAATCTCTATCCATTTTATTGTTCCATCAGCCGCAACAACCCTGAAGGAATAGACATCGGGTACTGATTCACCGCTCATTCTTTTAATGTGCCGCTCCATGACCAGATTACGGTCATCCGGATAAACAAACTCGATAAAAGGCTTCGCAGTCAATGCTTCCTGGGGATATCCAAGTAATTCAGTGGCACGACGGTTAATAAATTTCACCTTACCATCCTGGATAACATATATTATTTCCAGCGCATTCTCCACGACAAGACGATATTTTTCTTCACTGGCCTTCAGCTCATCCTCCGCCTGCTTGCGCTGGGTGACGTCGCGGGCAATTCCCAGAATCGCATACTGTTTACCGTCATGATAGACAACAGAATCTTTCGCTTCCACATAAATATATTTGCCATCTTTACACTTCAATTTGAATTCACTAAATTCCTTCTGAGTGCCTGTTGTCTTAAGTTCTTCACGTATACGAAAAGCTTTCGGCGCTTGCTCAGAATCTATTAAAGACGCAAAGTTCAAATGAGAAATATCTTCCCGGTCATATCCCGTTAATTCAAGTGCTGCCGGGTTCATATCAATAAAATTACCTTCAAAATCATGTATAAAAAGCAGATCATTCGACCGGTCGAAGAGCGCACGGTAGCGTTCCTCACTCTCCTTCAATGCGGCTTCGGATTGCTTGCGCTCGCTGATATCGCGGATTGTCGCCTGCAACATTTTTTTTCCGCTATAACTAAACGAGGAGAGTAAAATATCCGCATAAAATTCTTCTCCATTGGCCCGTCGATGTAACCACTCAAAACGGCTGTATCCTGTCTCAAAGGCTTTATGAATCTGCGTATTTGCAGCACTCAGAGAATCTTGACCGTCAGGCTGGAACGGAGGAGAAAGGTCGGCAGGGTGGCATCTACAAAAATCTTGCCTGCTCTGGACACGATAGATTTCCAGGCAGCGGTTATTACAATCATGAAAACCTGTTTCGTCAAGAATCGTAATTGCATCGTTTGATCCTTCGTAAATGGCGCGCAATTTTCCCTCACTCTCCTTCAGTTCCTCCTCAGCTCGTCTGCGTTCCGTTATGTCTTCCATATCTAGGAGAATCAACTGGGAGCCGGTTCCTTTATGAGTAAAACGACGGGCATTAAACAATATAATTTTATGCCCGATATATGGAAATACGTGTTTAACTTCATAGTTATCGACTTTGTCTTCTTTGGGAAAAATTTCTTCCAGCAACGTCCGGAGCTTCGGTATGTCCCATTGTTGATTCCCGAGGTCATAGATAAGACGCCCTAACGTTTTATTCGGGGTTACTTTGAAGGTATGATAAAAATTTTGGTTGGCGGAGATAACCATCAGGTCCGAATTCAACACCAGAAGGGGTTCACGGACTGTTTCAAAAATATCTTCATAATAGATATGGTTAATTTGATCCTTCAACATTATGCTTTTCCACTTGTTTAAGCTTCGTACATATGTCGATTACGTCCAAACCATGCGTCTATAGACGACGATTGATAATATTTGTGAAAATGGCTACGTTGTCGGTTAAACGGTTTACACAAAAGCAGAAAACATTCGGTTCTGGGATCAACAGTCAGGGATACTGAAATGAGTTACACTTGGAAGATATCAAAAAGATATTGACCATGTGGAATCCTCGCTGTTGATTTGTTTATTATTTTACGCCAACAAACAGGCATGTCAATAAATTTTTTATTTAAACCTCTGATGTTTTTAAGCTGGAATGAGAAATTTTACCTGCTTTTATATCTCCACTAAAGCTTCTTGACAAACATCAGATATAATTTGTATCCTCGTTTTCATGAATATTTGCTACAAATGCAAAAAAGAAATCGCAGATGATTTTTTCGTTGGCAGGGAATCACCGTGCCCTTACTGCGGAGCTGACTTGCATTGCTGCCTTAATTGCTTTTTTTATGATACCGGCGTTTATAACGACTGCCGCGAACCTCAGGCCGAAAGAGTTCTGGACAAAACCCGTTCCAATTTTTGTGATTTTTTCCGGTTTAAACAAACACAGAGAACTGCCGGCTCAGCCGACTCAGGAATCAGAGACAAGCTGGAAAATTTATTTAAAAAAAGTTCATAAAAATAATTTTATAAATTATCTACACCGCGCATGCTGAGTGGCGACCGGAAAGCAATTCCATTTTGTATTTTCTGACAGGCATGTTTTTAATATTGAGGCTGTCTTTTATTGTTTTTATTGGCACAACGTCTATGTTCTGGCTTAGCGCTTTTTTCAAAAGCTCTCTGAATTGATCTTGAAATATTCCTCCTTCAACTTCGGCATGAACCGGCAAAACATGGATAGGGCCTTCTTTAATCAAACCGGTAATTATAGAGACGCCTTTCCGGGCGTCAATTTCCTCAAAACAAGGCAGATCGGATGGGATTTCCATGATATTGATCGCTTCGTGAATAAACGGAGATTCAGCCCTTGTGCAGCTCAAATATTCAAACTTGTATTCCCTGATTATTTCCAGCACCCGATCATCAATAAGCCAGGAAGGAGCGCCAAAAGCCTTCGGTTTGTTTCCGGTTAATTTTTCAAAACCAACAATGCCTTTGGCAAACCAGTCTTGAATCCAATTTTCGGATTTGCGCGGCAGTTCGTCCTGCCAGCGGCGGTGATCCCAGGCGTGGAATTGGACTTCATGACCGGCGGCAATTATCTCTTTCACGATTTGCGGAAAAGAAAGCGCGATCATGGGCGCGGGAAGCAGCGTTCCGTAGAGAGCTGTTTTCCAGCCATAAAGAGATGCAGCGTTTGTACGCATCATCTTTTTTAAAAAAAGTGGGTTCCTGATTAACTGCAAAGCCGCCCTGCCGGAATTATCCGGCCCGATGCTCAGAAAAAAAGTCCCTTTTAAATTGAATTCTTTTAAGGTTTGTAAAAGAGAAGGCACTCCATTTTTCATGCCCCAGTGGGTATCAACATCAATTTTTAATCCAAGCATTCCCATTTTAATATTTCCAGAATAAAGATCGCCGCGTTCACTATTGTGAACCCACAATATAAGAAGAACTTGAAATTATATTTTAGCGTTCTTGTTTTCTTTCAGAAACGAATTAAGCGTTAACCGCATTGATTCTTCCAATCCTATTTTCGGTTCCCAATTCAAAAGATTTCTTGCTTTTTCGATGCTGGGCTTACGCGTGTAAATATCCTGATAAC
>JBEKJX010000074.1:0-11260 GCA_050011015.1 Smithella sp. | reverse complement strand
CGTTCCGCTTACTCAAAAATATTCCATCCAGGGCGGAATGATTTCCGCCGTTGATCTGCTCAAAGGCATCGCGTTAATTTCCGGATTGAGAGTGTTTCCTGTTGAAGGAGCGACAGGTTATATCGATACCAATTTTGACGGCAAAGCTAAAATGGCTCTGGATATTTTGAATTTCATGGATTTTGTTTTTGTCCATCTGGAAGCCCCTGATGAAATGGGACACGAAGGGAACGCCGCCGGAAAAATTAAAGCGATCGAGCTTTTTGATGAAAAAATAGTCGGGCCGATTCTAAACAAAATGGGCTCTTTCGGCGATTACCGGATTATTGTTTTAAGCGATCATCCCACGCCTGTGGATATAAAGACCCATGTCAGCGATCCCAGCCCCTTCGCGGTTTTGTCATCCCTGAAAGAAGAAAACAGAGCGGCCGGTTTGCCGTTTAGTGAAATAAACGCAAAAGAAAGCTCGATTTTAATTTCTCCGGGATATCTGTTGATGGAAAAATTTATCAGAGACTGGAGGAGCGTTGTCAGTTTATAATTTAACCAGAGTCAGGGTGCTTTTTGCCGATACAGACGCCATGGGGGTTGTTTATCACACAAACTACATAAGGTGGTTTGAACATGGCCGTAATGAGTTTATGCGTCAGCTTGGCATTCCCTATTCCGAGGTGGCGAAGCTGGGGCTCAATCTTCCGCTGACCAAGGTAAGTTGTCATTATCTGAAATTCGCGACATACGACCAGATTCTGACCATCGAAACGAAATTCGATTATATAAAGAGAGCAAGTATCCGATTTAATTCCAGAATATTGGACGAAAACATGGAAAACATTATCGCGGAAGGATATACCATCCACGCCTGCACAAATAATGAGGGCAAAATACGTAGAATACCTCAACTGCTTCTTGAGTTGATCAATAAATATAATATTAATAAAGGGGAATAATATGGCGGCAAAATTATCAAAAAAAGAGTTGAAGCAACCGGATTCATTTCAGTCCAGCATTGAAATGATACAGGATTATATTTCCGAAAACCCGAATCGCTTCTATGCCTTTGTGACGGCGTTTGTCATAGCAACTATTATCGCGCTTGGTATTTACATGTACTGGAACAGCTATCAGGAGTCCGCAAGAGAAATGTACGCTAAAGCCCAGGCAAGCATATCGCAAAGCGCGGATACACCGGAAGATGTAATGAAAAACATTAAGATTTACCAGGCTCTGATTGATAAATATCCCCACAGCTGGAGCGCCCGGATGGCGCATTATAATTTGGGGAATCTTTATTACAGTGTAGGTGAATTCGATAAAGCCATTGCCGATTATAAGAAATTTGTCTCTTCCAGAATATCCTCCCATGCCGGAATAAAATTCCTGGCTTTGACTTCAATCGGATATTGTTATGAGGCAAGGAAAGATTTCCCATCGGCCCTGGAATATTTTGAAAAAGCGCAAAAAAGCGAAAATGCCGGTTTTGAATCAGTCGGCTATCGCAACATCGGCCGGATCTATGAAGAACAAAATGACAAAAAGAACGCGTTGGAAAATTATAAAAAAGCGCTGGAAAAGACTACTGATCCGTCCACGGTTACTTTTATCAAGTATAAAATATCTTCTCTCAGCTGAAAGCTGAACTGGAGGTTTAAGCTTTTGAAAGTTTTAATGTCAGGTAATGAAGCAATCGCCCGCGGAGCCTATGAAGCGGGTGTCAGGTTCGCCGCCGCTTATCCGGGCACACCAAGCACGGAAATTCTGGAAGTATTTTCCAAATATGACGGCGTTTACGCGGAATGGTCAACCAATGAAAAAGTGGCTGTCGAAGTCGCCATCGGCGCGGCCCTCGGCGGAGAAAAGGCGCTGGCGGTTATGAAACATGTTGGCGTCAATGTGGCCGCCGATCCGATCTTCACGGTCAGTTATACCGGCACAAACGGGGCGCTGGTTATTGTCAGCGCGGATGATCCCTCGTTGCACAGCTCTCAAAATGAACAGGACAACCGCAATTACGCCCGGTTTGCAAAAATTCCCATGCTGGAACCGGCCGATGCCGGGGAAGCTAAAGAATATATCAAGCTTGCCTTTGAACTAAGCGAAAAATTCGACACGCCGGTTTTTTTCCGCTCGACGACCCGTGTATCTCATTCCAAATCGGTTGTAACTGTTGCAGAACCGGAAAAACTCAAAGACAAAACCGGTTTTATGTATGACGCCGAAAAATATGTCATGGTTCCCATCAATGCCCGCACAAGACGCGTGGAAGTGGAAAAACGCCAGAAGGCGCTCAGGGATTTTGTCGAAACATTCCCTGAAAACAAAATAGAAATGGGAAATCCCGATGTTGGAATTATTACCGCCGGAATGCCTTATAACTACGCAAAAGAAGTATTTCCCGATTATTCCTATCTGAAACTGGGAATGGTTTATCCGCTGCCGGAGAAACTCATCCGCGAATTTGCCTCTAAAGTTAAAAAAATATATGTCATTGAGGAGATGGACCCTTATCTGGAAGACCAGATCAAAGCCATGGGAATTCAAGTCACCGGCAAGGAAATTTTTCCCTATACCAATGAATTCGATCCCGGCATTATTAAAAACGCCATTGAGAGAAACGCCGGGGAAGGGGTTTCTCCTTATAAAGAAGCTCTCGCGCCGCGTCCGCCGAATCTCTGTCCCGGCTGCCCGCACCGCGGGTTATTTTACGCTTTGAAAAAACAGAAGGTTTATGTCCATGGCGATATCGGATGTTATACGCTTTCTTACATGAAACCGCTGGAAGGTTTGCACTCCTGCATCTGCATGGGGGCCAGTATCGGCATGGCGCACGGCATGAGCAAAGCTTTGAAGGAAAAAGGGAAGGGCAAGGTTGTCGGAGTAATCGGCGATTCCACCTTCCTGCATTCAGGCATCACATCTCTTTTGAATATGGCCTATAACAACAGTGACGCTTTGATTATTATCCTTGATAACAGCACCACAGCCATGACCGGAATGCAGGAGCATCCGGGAACGGGCTATACCCTGATGGGAAAAGAGGCGAAAAAAGTTAATCTAACGGATTTAGTTTCTGCTCTAGGAATTGAAAATATAAAGGTTATTGATCCGATTGACCAGAAAGCGACCAGAAGCGCCATCAAAGAAGAACTGGCCAAGGACGGCCCTTCGGTTATCATCGCACAAAGGCCCTGCGCCCTGTTTAAACGGTCTAAAATTAAACCGAAACCCGCGCTGAAAGTCGATCCTGATAAGTGCGAAGGATGCAAGTCATGTCTCGGTTTAAATTGTCCGCCGATTTCGTGGAAGAAAGGCATAACAAAAGAAGGCTCGAAACGTAAAGGGATTTCCGTAATTGACGCGACTCTCTGTAACGGGTGCGGCTTATGCGAACAGATCTGCAAATTCGGCGCTATAAGCTAGATTAAAGGAATGTATTTAAATGTCTGATAATGAAGTGAAAAGCATATTATTTGCCGGAGTAGGCGGGCAGGGTATTCTGCGGGCAAGCGATATCACCTGCGAAGCAATCATGGAAGCCGGTCTCGATGTCAAAAAAAGCGAAGTCCACGGCATGGCCCAGCGCGGCGGCTGTGTGACCAGCCATGTACGTTACGGAAAGAAAGTTTATTCTCCTCTTGCCGAGCCCGGAAGCATCCAGACGCTTATTTCTTTTGAAAAAATGGAAGCCCTGCGCTATTTAAATCTGCTGAGTAAAAACGCGTCCATTATCGTGAACACGGAAGAAATTTACCCTCCGGCGGTCAATCTGGGCGATTCTTCTTACCCTGAAGACGTTATCTCATTTTTAAAAGATAATTACGGGAAAGTTATAAGTTTTAACGCTTCCCAGTTGGCGCAAAAGGCGGGTAACATTAAAACGGCTAATGTGGTTCTTCTCGGCGCTCTTTCCAACCTTATGAACATTGATCAATCCATCTGGGAAAATGTTATTAAAAAATCTTTTCCGGAAAAATTGATAAAAATGAATTTAGACGCTTTTCAAATGGGAATTAATGCTTAAATTAGCGAAAATAAGCGCTTAATATTTAAGGCCTTGTAAAATTTCCAGAGGCAGGGCGCATGAATCCGGAGTGGTAAGGACTACTTTATTTGCAGGCTGCAACAACAACGGATTAAATGCAACGCCGGATATGGATTTGTTACGTGGCCGGCAGAAAGGTTAATATGGCAGAAGACTATTATCAGGTTTTAGGTATAGATAAAAAAGCATCGGCGGATGAAATTAAGAAAGCATATCGAAAGCTTGCCTTAAAATGGCATCCGGATAAAAATCCCAATAACAAAGGCGCGGAAGAAAAATTCAAGAAAATAAGCGAAGCTTACGCCGTTTTGAGTGATACAGAAAAACGCCAGCAATATGACCAATTTGGCTCTGCGGATCAGTATCGTCAGCAGTATTCCCAGGAAGATATTTTCCGTAACTTCGATCTTGATGAAATATTACGCGGTTTCGGCTTTGGCGGAGCAAGAGGCCCAGGCAGAACAACTTTTCGTACAACAACCAGAAGGGGAGGCGGCGGCAGCAGCCGGGATGATTATGAGGATCCCTTTGCCGGCCTGTTCGGCGGCGGAATGGGTGGGGGCGGCAGGCAGCAATACCAGGAAATGCCTCAAAAAGGACAGGATGCCGAGTATAACTTATCAATATCTTTGGAAGAATCAGTATTCGGCGCGGACAAGAAGATTTCTTTCCAACTCGAAAATCGCATAGAAGATATCAATGTAAAAATACCCCCCGGTATCAGCAGCGGTAAAAAGCTTAGATTGCCCGGCAAAGGATTGTCCGGATATAATGGAGCTCCAAGCGGTGACTTATACCTCAATATTAATGTATTGCCTCATCCTATCTATGCCCGTGACGGCAATGACCTCTATACTGAAAAAACCATAAAATTCACACAGGCAGCCCTGGGAAGTTCAATTGATGTTTCAACTCTGGACGGTTCAGTCAAGAGACTTAAGATCAGTCCCGGCACTCAGAATAATACCAAGATAAGAATGAAAGGTTATGGGGTGCCGGGTTTAAAAGGAGCCGCTAAAGGGGACTTATATGTAAAAATAAATGTTGAGGTTCCCAGAAAGCTATCCGATCGCCAGGCAAAACTCATTCAACAACTTGCCGACGACGGACTATAATAATTATTATTGCTGAAATTGCAAATTTGCGACAGTAAACAGACTGCCGGGTGAATTCCTGGTAGTAATCCCAATATTTATTAATAGATACGACTTCTCACAGCCCACTATCCTTTCTTAATAATTTAGACATTAGGTCTTATAAGATATGTTATGTAAACTTGAGCATAGGATAATTAATGTTTATTTAGTTGTACGATAATTTCTTTTCCTTTTGATTTTACCGATTGATTTCATATCGATCAACGGGAGACATCTTGAGTTCTTTAACAATAATTGAGATTTCTCGTTTCGCTTCAAAATGACAAAAGTTCTTAAGCGCCAATTGTTTGAAATGACATATTGTCATTCCGAACCGCCGCAGGCGTGTGAGGAATCTTGATGACTTCTCACATTTTATGAAGCTGTTACTGCCCGCGGTTGTCTATTATTCATTTAAATCAATTTAATATTTGTTTCTATATTTTAAGAAAGGCGGCTATCCAGGGATGTCCGGGTTTATTGTTCATTGCTTTCCTCTCTAAAAATATTGACTATTCCAATTTATGGGGACGGAGACTTCCTCCGGATTCAAGTGTTTGTTTTCTGCAGATTGGGATGGAGATTTAATCCGAATAGCCAAAACATTCATATTGTGGATTATATTTAGGTTGTAATTCAACATAATATAACGTAATTTTATAAAAATAAAACTTAAAGTAAATTATCAATAATCAATATTTTGAAAAAATTAAACCAACTCGCCCCTTCCCCGGCATCCCAGACTTTTCAGTAGTTTGACAGATGAAGGAAGATTAAACCATCCTCCCCTTCCCCGCCATCATGGACTGTATCACAATAACAGAAAATGTCATTACATTGTCGTTTGCTGGCGGAGGTGGCGCGTGAGTGACGGAGGTGGATAAATAATTCCAAACGTCTATCATTGCAGTGTCCAGGTAAGACTTTGGGGGTCACTTTACTATCCCCATCAAAAGATCGTCGATTGTGGCGATTTTTACGAGGTCAATTTTCTTCATGCTTCCTTCAAATTGCATCACAGAAACTTTTCCTGCAGGTTCTGAGTACTTTTCCGGAATCCGGTTTGCCTTTCCCCTTCTATGCCTACAACCTTGACTCCCTTTATATTTTTGTTAATTTCAATAATAGTGTTATGTAAGCTTTCATAATCGCCCGTGAAAAATATATTTTTCATCAGGTTTTTAAAATCCATCGGTTTTTGATTGTTAAGATGAGCCATCAATACTGCCTCGTCCAGAAGCATGGTCAAAACACCGCGGCTCTCAATCTCTTTCATGAACTTGCCGCTTTCCAATAAAAGTTCGCTATGATCCTTGCCATATATTTTCAAAGGTAATTTATCCCATAAATAGTGTGGAAGATATTGTTTTATATTATATGTCATGCAATTTTTCTTGTATTCTTCAAAATTATTAATTTCAAACCCGTATCTTTCAGGGTGTTCAGCCCACTTTCCAAGAGGCAGCAGGCCTGGATGATGAATGGTAACCGATGTTTTTTGTGGATCAGAAAAAAGTTCAAGTATATAATTCATTGATTTATTGGTGGATTCAGCATTTTCAGAGGGCGCGGGATATATGAAGCTGGCAATCATAAATATGCCGGCATCAATTAGATTTTTAATAATTGCTTTAGCCCCGTCGGGATTAAACCGCTTTTCAAAATCATGTTTTAATATCCTTTCATCCGCGGATTCAATACCTACATATAATGCGAAAAGACCGGCTGATTTTAAAATCCGGATATTTTGATCATCCATATCTTGAAGTGTTGAGAAGGCTGTGTAAATTATATCTATTTTTTCTTTGATTAACAGCCTTGACAGATCAATAAGGATCTTCGTCGGGGTATACGACCCGCTGAATCTGAAAGCTTTTGAATTATATTTTTGTTTGATAAATTTAATCTCATTAAAAATCCTGTTAACAGATTTATTTCTTATTTTTTGCCCGCTGATAGACGAATGTACACAGAACGCACAGTTATTCGGGCATCCACGGCTTGCATCCAGGGAGAAAATCTTTATTTTATCATTTGAGCCACAGGCGGGATAGACATCCGCATCATACACGGGATATGCGATATTATCCAATTCTTCTATTCTCTTGAGCGGGTTGGTAATAATTTTATCATTTTCAGCGTAGATAATATTGGGTATATCTTTTAAATCAGCCCTGTTTATCGAGTGATCGGCAAGGAGACTGATTATGTCTTCGCCCTCTCCGTAGCATATAGCATCAAATATATGTGTCTTGCTATATATGGTCTCTTTATACATTTGACTCTGCGGACCGCCGCCATATATCTTTATCCCGGGATGATTTCTTTTTATGAGTTCAGCTATCTTGATGCTGTCGGAAAAACCATCACCCATCCAGAGTTTAAACCCGACAAAATTTACTCTTTCCCGGATAATATGCTCCTCAATCTCCTTGTAAATTTTATAGACTTCTTTCTCCCTGTGTGTCTCAATTCCGGCGCTGATCTTCTTCAAATCATCAAAGAGCTTATTGTCCTTCGCATCCTTTAGAAGAGGAAGCAGTTTGGTGAGATCGTCTTTTATATCCTGAGGCATAAGTCTTTTGACTATATCGGCTGAACAGTAATCAAGTATCAAGACATCATGTCCATTTTTAATCAGCGCTCCCGCAAGGTTGGCAAGACCATTGTCCGGCATAAAAGAAGACGGTGTATAAGGATAACCTGAGTATGTGATTAATATTCCACTTGCCTTCGACATAATAATAACCCCTTATTTTTTATTTATCATCTTTCATTTTTTTGAAGTGCGTATAGCTGTCATAAAAGTGCTGTGTTACCTGATTGAGACATTTATTGTCTACATACCACGTAACATAATCGAGCTTTTTAATGAAACCGGCCTCATCGAGAATATCCTTATTCAGATCATTGGTCAGACAAAGAGCAGTCTTCTTGCCTAATGAGTGGTAATAATTGACTATCTCATCAATCATAATCCTGTTTATTGTATTGATATCCTTGCATGACTGATCTATTGTAAAGATATTAAATATATCCAGAAGCCCTCCGATATTTATACCGGTTGATCCGTATTCCAGTACGGCAAATGAAACAATCCGGTTATCCATTTTGGCTGTCAATATTTTGCGGCCTCTGAACAAACCGATATTGTCATATTCAGATTGAGTTTCAGGAAGATCAAAACCGCCATGATTAATGCTTTCCGTATTGAGAACAATCTCAGACGCTGTTTCACTCACATAGTCAATTATGACGTTGCGGTCTGCCGGAGAGGATAAATAATCTATTTCAATATCAGCGGATTTGCCGGTTTTATGATGTTTATAATTTTCAATGTCAATTTCATAAAGATCTAAATATGAATATGAAATGGCATCTTTCAATGTGCAGTACTCGCGAAATTTAAAGAATTTTTGTATTGCCCATGTATTATTCTTTCTAAAGTATACCTTCACATATTCCAGATCTATATGCTCTATAAGATTTATCATAATGGAATCCAGAATATATTTGCCTGTTGCCACATTGGGATGTTTTATCCCGGCAACCTGATGGACTATCCATGCGTTCTCATATGACTTCGCCGCCGCGACTGTTCCATATAATTCATCATTATCCATAAACAGGAGCATCTTCCCGATTTGTGATTTCTCATCATACAGTCTGACCCATGTATCTTCTATCTTTCTTCTAACCTTTTTTACATATTCCGTTTTTTCCGGTATCATATAGCCTGATTTGAAAAAAAGATCCCATATCTTGTCAAGATACTTTACGTGAAACGGGACAATGCATGGATAGTTGTGCCTGAAAATATAGGCTTTCAACTCATCCTTCTTGTCCTCGTTGATGCCGGTTATTTCAAAACCGCATCTCAGGGTTTTATTTTTGGATGACGATCTCTCGTTCATGTATTTGAGACATGCCTCGAATGATATATCCAGAGCATCGTCGATATTGATATGTATTTTTATCGGAGTCTGTTCAAGCGCTCTTGCAGTATTGCGGTCGGGCAGGTTTAAAGAGAGCCCGCGATATCCGATATCATTTAGAGGGAAGGTATATTCTTCATTCTTCCCGGTCAGTATATTCGCGTGAATGTTCCGGTCTTCCAGTTTTATTCTCGATTTCGGATGCGATCTGCGCCATAACTGCATTATGCTGCGGGGCAACGCGACAGATATAATATCCTGCTCAAGATGCAGCATGGTTGTATTAAACGTGTAAAATGTCAATTGGTCATGAAAGAAGAATAAGAGTTCATTATAATTGGAGAAATCATGATCATCTGCGTGACTGGACCTGTTAAGGCGAATATGGGAATAATCTGATACATTGTCGATCGATGTTATTTTAAAGGGAAATGCATCTGAGCTTGAATTGGATTTGATATAAACCGGTGTTTGCTCTTCAGATATTTTGTTTAATAACAGGGAAATCGTCTCTGCCTTTGCAATGACTTTGTGGTTGCTTATATCCAGATTCAGGATGTTCGGCAGGATGTGCCCGCAGAAATTGCTGTCAACAATACGATTATTAGCGATTCGGATTAAATTCTTATTGCCCGCATCGCTTCGATTTAAAAAATCAGTTCGATTAAATAACTTCTCCATACGTTTTTTCAGACGGCCATTGTGTGCGAAAATAGAAATAATCGTTACAAATGAATCCTGATGCCTAAATCAACGCCAACTTCAAATTGAACTTGTGAAATCTTGAGATGCCTGAAATCTAACTCAATTAATTGTACTACGTATTAAGTTATAATTTTACTAGGTGAAGATCTCCCAAAAACCACACCGGATGCGGTCCGGTTTTCCGGCTTCCGGGAGTTGTTCGCCATGGCGAATGCCGTAGCAAATGCCGTAGCTAACATAGACAGCTAAAGTCACGCAATACTTAACTTTATTTGTGCTTTAACCGATCTGAAAACCTGAACTGCTTTTTTTCTTATACTCTGTGCGCATCCGGCAAGGGACGCGCAAAATACATGAAACAGTTTGAAAACAAAATCTTTCATTAATGAAAACAAGTATTTCTTTTTTTATTCCACTTTGTGCGCCTCCAACCAGGAACATGAAAAGCGCATAAAGCAAGTTTTAAAACGAAATCTAATCTTTCATTAATGAAAAGAGCCCTTGCCTGCCGCAACACTAACATAATCCGATGGGCAGGGTATCTCTCACTTCCATGTGCCTTTGAAAACGCAGTGGGAAGCGCCCAGGGCTCCGCACTGCTCTTCCTCCATCCGTACATTTTTCGCTCCGCTCAACTCCAAAGCCCCTGCGATATAGCCTCGCAGACCATGGCAGAATGCCGGGTTGTGATGATTCCCGTGGTAAAAATCCTTAAGATAAATAATCGTTGAGTTGGATGTTACTTCCTGAATGACTAAACTGCCGCTGTTGTGGGTTTGCCGCCAGAAGTTGGAGGCTGATTTCAGCACAAATTCCGGGCTGCCGGAACGAACAAACAAAGAGTAAAGCTTTGGAACGCAGTTGTGTGCGTTGTACCTTCCTATCTCGAAACACAGCGAATGGTCGCCGTTGCCAAAAACTTTATCTACCGAATAACTGAGATCCGCATATACTCTTTCCGGAAGCCATGCGCCGTCATAAATAGAATTTTCGAACAGCCTCTGATCTTCCGGGGGCAGTTGTTCGATGACTTGTTCAGGCGCGTCAGGCCCGAATTTCTCCGCAACATATTTTAGAATCGACTTGAAATTTGAACCTTTAATGCATTGTGCTTCCGCCATTCCGCCTCCTCATGATGCCCGCTCAGTCAGCTAACCCGCCATGGACAACCGTTGCCTGGTTTTGATAAGATCTTACGTGTTTCAGATGTGAACATATTATAATATTTTTATTTGTCTGTCAAATATTTTATGAAAATATTTTTTAAATTAATGAAAAAGACTATTATTGAAGGAATATCATTAGAAATATTGCATAAGTGGAAGGAACTGGAAAAACAACAATACTCTCAACTATCATGTAATTAGAGAAGGCTTGCTGTAGATTAATGTGTCCTGACAGATCGTTTACTGTTCTGATTGATAAGAATTTTCTTTTTTCGG
>JBEKJX010000073.1:0-11291 GCA_050011015.1 Smithella sp. | reverse complement strand
CGATGAAATTAGAACAGGAAAAAGTAGCTAATATACCGCCTCTTGTAAGATGTTTGATCGCCTGTAAATTAATTTCCTTATAACCTCGTGTGGCTTTACCCACGTCTCTTTTATTTTTGGCAAAAGCCGGAGGGTCAAGAATGATGATGTTGAAGTTTTCCTGCGTATTGCGCAAATAGGTAAAAACGTCGGCTTCTATTACAGGATAATTCTCAGTGGAAAACCAATTGAGATGTAAATTCTTTCTGGCGGCTATACAGGCAGGCTTCGATATGTCCAGAGAAACAACCCCTTTTGCTCCGCCTTCGGCGCAATAAACAGAAAAAGCCGCCGTGTAAGAAAAGCAATTCAAGACATGGGCGTCACGACTTAATAATCCAATCTTTTCCCTGTTGACGCGCTGGTCAAGAAAAAATCCTGTTTTCTGACCAAAGATGACATCAACTTCAA
This sequence comes from Smithella sp., assembly GCA_050011015.1. GTDB lineage: Bacteria > Desulfobacterota > Syntrophia > Syntrophales > Smithellaceae > Smithella. The sequence goes on along the minus strand of JBEKJX010000073.1, from coordinate 10,841 downwards.
ATCTCAGTCCGTTTTCCGTTATTTCTATGGCGCCGCTTCTGTTTTCGCCAAAAACAATGCCACGGCTATTTTCCAATCCTTCCAATGTGCGCGATCGGCTCTCGCTTAGTTCATAAATACATTCTGGTTTTAATTGAGAAATAAGAGCATTTAAAATGTGATTTCTTTGTTTTTCCATGCCGGCAGTGGCAATAGAAAAAACAAGTGTCGTATTATAGACATCAACAATCAGGCCAGGAAATCCATCGCCTTCAGCATTAATCAAACGATAGGCGTTCGTTTGTTCGCCAATCATCTTTTGCCGCAATTTGTAAGCGGCCTGCAAACGAACTTGCCAAAAATATTGAGAAATATTTTCTTCACACCTTTTTGTTAAAACACGAAAAGTTATATCCGTTAAAGGATTAAAAAACCCTAACGCCAGAGGATTACCTGCCGAATCTCTGGCTAAAACAATGTCACCGGCGACGGGATTTCCTTTAATCGTGGCTATTGCACCGGAGAAAATCCATGGATGACCTCTCAGTATAGCAGCTTCACGCCCCTTTTTAAGAGTTATTTCTGGATATATTATTGTTGACATTAAGTTTTAAATATATTTTCTGGCTTGAAATTGCAAGACACATTATACTATAAGCGTTCGGCAGTAGCATTACATTCTTAAAGAGTCGAGGAGCTTAAATAATGTACGCGGTAATAATGGCCGGTGGAAGGGGCGCAAGATTCTGGCCCCGCAGCAGAGAGAAAAAACCTAAGCATTTATTGGATATCATCAGCGAGAAAACGATCATCCGGGAAACGGTTGACCGGATAAAACCTCTGATTACTCCGGACAATATTCTAGTGGTGACAGGTAAAAAACACGCCCGTGCCCTAATCAAACAGCTTCCGGAAATTCCATTGAGAAACATTATTATCGAACCGGAAGGGAAAAACACTGCGGCCTGCATAGGTCTTGCCGCATTGCATATCCGTAAAATGATTCCTGACGATGTCATGGTTGTTTTGCCTTCCGATCATGCTATTGCTGATTCCCGCAAATTTGTTGATGTAATAGGCGCTGCCGCAAAAATTGCCGCGCAGGAAGACGGGCTGGTAACAATAGGCATCAAACCTTCCAGTATTCAAACAGGCTTTGGATATATTGAACAGGCAGATTTCTTTAAAAACATAGCCAAGGAAGAAGTTTTTAGCGTAAAATCTATCCGCGAGAAACCTGATTTTCAGCAAGCAAAAGAATTTATTGAAAGCGGTAATTTCTATTGGAATAGCGGGATGTTTATATGGAAAGCCTCCGTCATATTAAAAGAAATCGGCCATTGGCTGCCGGATTTATACGCGGGACTGATGAAAATAAATGAGGTGATCAGCTCTCCCAGGGAAGCGGTAATCGTACCCCGTGTCTATAAGAAGCTAGCATCCATTTCTATTGATTATGGTGTTATGGAAAAAGCGGGTAATGTTTTTATGCTTCAGGGAGATTTTGGATGGAGTGATGTCGGAAGCTGGGACGCTCTTTGGGAAATATCACCCAAAGATATTAAAGGCAATGCGGCACTTAGCGGCAGTCAAACAATTTCTGAAGATTCAGAAGGCTCTCTCATTTATAGCCCCCGAAAATTAACTGCATTGGTCGGAGTAAAAAATTTAATAATAGTAGAAACAAAAGATGCTTTACTTATATGCAAAAGAGGCCGCTCCCAGGATGTTAAAAAGATTGTGGAAAAACTGGACTCGCAAAAAATAAAGAAATATCTCTAGTATTTTTTTAAATAAACTGGTTTCCCTTTTATTTTATTTCCTCCTTTTTCAAGGTTACTGATAATTATATCAATAGTCGTTATTTTATCATCAAAAATCAAGGTTAACGAATCTTTCTCTTCGAATTTATATTTTTTTACGCCTTTAATGTCCTTCAGGATAGCACCTATCCTGTGTGAAGCGCCTCAAGCTGCGCAACCGGGCATGGTTAACTGAACAATTCTTTCTTCAGCTATAGCCGCGCTGCAAAAAGCCGCTAACATAATTAGAATCAGAAAAGCACTAAATGTTTTTTTCATCATCAACTCCATTATTGATTTTTGATTGTATAGTAACGCCAATCTCTATCGAAATGCAATTACAATTTGCAATTGACAGTCACAATTAAATTTGTGATAGAAATAAATATAATGTTTCCGAAAAACATAAAAACTATGTCTATCACTTCCAACACTTTATTTATCCTGGCATCCGAATCGCCGCGCCGGCGGGAAATTCTTAAATCAGTCGGATTGAACTTCAAAATAATCCCGGCGCATGTGAATGAAAATTATTTTGCGGGAGAAAGTCCGCAAGAGCATGTTAAAAGACTTGCGCGTGATAAGGCAATGGTTATTGCCCGAAAATATCCCGAGGCGTGGGTGCTTGGCGCCGACACAATTGTGGTTATTGATGGAATAATCCTGGGTAAACCGGGAAACAAAACACGGGCACGAAAGATGCTTGAAAGACTCAGCGGACGTGAACATAAAGTTTTTACAGGTTTTTCCATTACCCATATTGCTTCCAGAATTTGTCAAACCAAAGTTATTCAATCCGCCGTGCGATTTAAAACGATAAGTCCTGAAGAATTGGACTGGTATCTTGCTTGCGATGAACCCTATGATAAGGCTGGCGGATATGCCATACAAGGAAAAGGTGCCTATTTTATCAAATCAATTCGCGGATCTTATACAAATGTGATCGGACTGCCGCTTTGTGAACTTTTGGAGACATTAAAAAAACTTAAAGCAATAAATTTTCGATAAATCCCGTTAGAATATTTTCGATCTTCTAACGGGATTTATCCTTCGGGACTTTCTAATGGGGTAACCTTTATGGAAACAGATATTGCCGCCAACATAAGTAAAATTAAACAAAGGATAAACGCAGCTGCCGCAAGATGTAACCGCGTCCCTGATTCCATTAAATTATTAGCGGTGACTAAAACAGTTTCTCCCTTTGCCGTGCAGCAGGCAATTAACGCGGGCATAATGGTGCTGGGAGAAAATTATGTTCAGGAGGCAAAAGAGAAAATGGCTGTTATAGAACAGCGCGTCCAGTGGCACATGATCGGACATCTTCAAACCAATAAGGCAAAATATGCCGTAAATCTTTTCGACTATATTCATTCCGTTGACCACATGGAACTGGCCAAAGAAATAAACAAAAGGGCTGGCCTGATCAACCGCAAAATAAATATTTTGATTGAAATCAATGTAAGTGGTGAAAAAACAAAAGACGGTATATCGGCGGCTAAAGCTGTTGAATTAGTTAAAGATGTCTCCCTGCTGGGAAACGTTTCGGTGAAAGGATTAATGACAATGGCACCTTATTCCGCTAATCCCGAAAATTCCCGCCCGTTTTTCTCCGAACTTAGAAATCTTCAAAACAATATTATCAGCGAGGGGATTACCAATATTCAGATGGAGGAGCTTTCCATGGGCATGACTGATGATTTTGAAATCGCTATTGAAGAAGGAGCAACAATGATACGTATCGGCAGAGCAATTTTTGGGGAGAGGAAATAATAAAAGAATTTAATCAGGGAAATAACTGATAATTGTTTCTTGACTCTTGTTTAATAAACAGCCGCTATTTTATAGCTGATTACTTTCGATTCAATTAATGCTATTTTCAATAGTTCTATTATAAATTTTTAAGCAGGCGTCCACAACTGAAGAGTCATATGCGACTCCTCTGAATTTGATTATTTCTTCAATCGCCGCGTCAACTCCTAACGCCGGCCGGTAAGGCCGATAGGAAGCCATAGCATCAATAACATCCGCAACTCCTATAATACGGGCTTCCAACGCAATACTGTCGCCCTTTAAGCCTCGGGGATAACCTGAACCGTCCATCCTTTCATGATGTTGATAAATAATCTCCGCCACCGGATAGGGAAACTCAATATTTACAAGAATATCATTGGCCACTTTACAATGCGTCTTGATTATCTCCCTTTCCAGGTTACTCAAAACGCTGGGTTTGGTCAATATTTCTGAAGGTACGGATATCTTCCCGATATCATGAAGAGTGGCGGAAATATAAATGGACGAGATTTGCTCTTCAGTCAATTTCATTTCTTTGGCAATCTTGCAGGCAATCTTTGCTACCTGATCCTCATGTCCTGATGTATAAGGGTCCCTTGTTTCTACAATCTTAGACAACGTCTTGACGATACCATCCAAAATTAATTGTGACTTTCTATAACTGTCCTTGAGTTTTTCAGTTTGAGCCAAAAGATCATTTGTTCTATCATTAGCTTTTTTTTCAAGAGTTTTATTTAATTTCACCAACTCCTGATTTTTAATCTTTATTAATTCAACCAGACGTTTATTTTCCGCTAATATTTCAACTTTGGAAAGCGATTGTTTGATATTAAGCAGCATTTCTTCTTCACGCCATGGTTTTGTGAAATAAAGATGAACACCGCCCTTGTTAATGGCGTCAATTATAGCGTCGGGATCGGCATACCCCGTCAAAAGTATACGAACGGCGTCCGGAAAAATATCCTTGGCTTGAGCAAAAAATTGGACACCACTCATCTCCGGCATTCTTTGATCAGAAACAATAACAGAATAAGGCTTTTGAGCCGTGCGCAGTTTATTCAGCCCTTCCAAACCATTGTTCGCAGTGTGAACTTCATAATCTTCATCGGCTAAAATGCGTTGAAAAGCATTGAGGATAGAGTCCTCATCATCGACAATTAATATTGCATGCTTATATCTTGAATATTTAGACAGGTTAATATCCTTTCTGACATGCATTACAATAAAATAGTTTTTTATTTTTTTAAGCATAAAACTATTTTGATAATTATGTCAAGATATCATTTGTATTTGAAAAGCAATTACGAAATTTTATCTTTATGACTTAAACAATTGCACTTTGTAAATTATTTTGGAGATTTCTAAAACAGTTGCTCTAGATTTAACATCATGAAAAATGAGGAGATTTTCAAGAGAAGATGATTTTCCGCAAAAATTGACCTGTAGAAGATTTTTCTTCCTGCGCGACTTCTTCCACCGTGCCTGAAGCAATAATTTCTCCGCCCCCGGAACCGCCTTCTGGTCCGAGATCAATAACATAATCAGCGGACTTAATTATATCTAAATTATGTTCTATTACGACCATTGTATTACCCATATCCACCAGGCGCATTAAAACATCCAGCAATTTTTGAATATCTGCGAAATGCAATCCTATGGTAGGTTCATCTAAAATATAAAGAGTATTGCTGTTTGTTTTCTTGCCCAATTCCCGCGCCAGTTTTATCCTTTGCGCTTCCCCGCCGGAAAGAGTAGTCGCCGACTGTCCCAGATGAATATAACCCAAACCAACATCGTTCAGAAATTGCAGATGCGATTTAATTGAAGGAATATTAGAAAAAAATATCAGCGCCTGATTGACCGTCATGTCTAAAATTTCGGCAATGTTCTTATCCTTATATTTGATATCCAGCGTATCGGAATTAAATCGTTTGCCGTGACAAGCATCGCAAGTCACATAAACATCGGGCAAAAAATGCATTTCAATCTTTATCAAACCATTGCCTTCGCAAGCCTCACAGCGTCCGCCTTTCACGTTAAAGCTGAACCGCCCCGGTTTATATCCGCGCATCCTTGCTTCGGGAAGATTAGTAAACAAATCACGGATAAAAGAAAAGATTCCCGTATAAGTTACCGGATTGGATCGTGGCGTACGGCCAATGGGATGCTGATTAATCATTATGACACGTTCAATATCTCCCAAATCAACAACTCTCTTAATTTTTCCCATTGATCCGGTATGCTGATTCAAGCGACGCGCCAATACTTTATAAAGAGTTTCAATTATCATTGTGCTTTTACCGGAACCGGATACGCCGGTTACCGCCGTAAATACTCCTACAGGTATTTTGATATCAATATTTTTGAGGTTATTTTCAGTGGCTCCCTCTAGAGTAATATGTCTTTTCGGAATTGACCGTCTTTTGGACGGCAACGCTATAGACTCCTTCCCCGATAAATATCTGCCTGTAAGCGAATAATCATTTTGCAAAATTTCACCGGGAGTTCCCTGGAAAACTATCTCGCCTCCCTGTGTTCCGGCGCCCGGACCTATATCCACGATATGATCGCAGGCAAGCATCATATCGGCGTCATGCTCCACAACAAGCACGGTATTGCCCATATCGCGCAGTTTTTTTAAAGTATCAATCAGGCGCAGATTATCTTTCTGATGCAGTCCGACAGTGGGCTCATCAAGCACATACAAGACTCCCATCAAGCCGGAGCCGATTTGTGTGGCCAGCCGGATGCGCTGACTTTCCCCTCCCGATAAAGATGATGTAGATCTTTCCAGAGTCAGATAATCCATGCCGACATTCAGCAGAAATTGAAGACGGCTTTTAATTTCCCTGATAATTCTTTCGGTAATATTTTTTTCCTGCGGGGATAGCTCCAGTTGTTCGAAAAAATTGAAACAGTCGCGGATGGACATTTGACAGAGTTCGTAAATATTCCTGCCCATAACTGTAACCGCAAGTGTTTCTTTTTTTAAACGCGCTCCATGACAGGTATCGCAGGCGCTCAAATCATTGTAACGCATCAAATCATTACGCACTGCTGTCGACGCTGTTTCTCTCCAACGGCGTTCCAGTTGTTTGATCGCTCCTTCAAATGGCCGGTGAGCAAAGTATCTTTTATTTGAACGATCATGATAAAATTTAATATTCTCCTTACCTGACCCGTAAAGAAGAACTTTTTGAATTTTTTCCGGCAATTTATTAAACGGAGTGTTTACATCAAAGCCGTAATGAGTGCTCAACGCATCCAGAATACTGTAATAATAAAGAGAGTTCCTTCCGGCCCAGGGCGCAATAGCGCCTTCCCTCAAAGACAATCCTGCATCCGGCACAACCAGATATTCCGTAAAGCGCATACAGGAACCCAAACCATTACAAGCAGGACAGGCACCATAGGGACTGTTAAAGGAAAACATACGGGGAGTGAGCTCAGGAATGCTTATTCTACAGTCAGGACAGGCATATTTTTCGCTGAAAAGCATTTCTTCGCCATTGACAAGAGCTATGCGCACAAGTCCTTCTGCACGGCTGGCAGCAATTTCCAGAGAATCGCGCAATCTCTTTCTCACGCCTTCTTTTAACACCAGACGGTCAACAACGAGATCAATATCATGTCGCTTATTCTTCTCCAGAATAATTTCTTCAGCCAGATCACAAATTTTTCCATCAATCCGGACGCGCGCAAATCCCTCCTTCTGAAGTTTTTTTAATTCTTTCTGGAATTCCCCTTTTTTCCCGCGCACAATCGGCGCCAGAATGCTGAATGACGTATTCGCAGGAAGGGAAAGAATACTTTCCAGGATACTATCTATTGTCTGCGATTTAATAACGCGTCCACAGCGGTGACAATGACAAACGCCAATAGCAGCGTAGAGCAGACGGAAGTAGTCGTATATTTCAGTGACTGTGCCTACTGTTGAACGCGGATTATGACTGGCCGTGCGTTGCTCTATAGCTATAGCCGGTGATAAGCCTTCTATTGATTCCACATTCGGCTTATCCATTTGTCCGATAAACTGACGCGCGTAAGTGGAAAGTGATTCCACATATCGCCTTTGACCTTCAGCATAGATAGTATCAAAAGCGAGCGATGACTTGCCGGAACCGCTCACCCCGGTAATAATGACAAATTTATCTCGGGGGATATCTAAACTTATATTTTTTAAATTATGCTGAGAGGCCCCTCTGATTCTTATCGCGTCCATATTTTTACTTTATAGTTTCTTTTACAATCTTGTTTCGATGTGCGCTTTTGCCCGAACGGAAGAAATCCATTCATCAAATTTCTTATCCAGTTTTTCATCTTCAATTTTTGTCTTAATTTCTTCCCGCACCATAGCAATCGGTTTCAATCCCGCGCCTTTTTTATCAACCACCTTAATGATATGAAAGCCTAAAGTGGATTCAATGACCTCACTTACTTGATTCAGGGGAAGGCTGAAAGCCACTGCTTCAACTTCCGGAATAATTGTTCCTTTTTCGATAAAGCCAACATCACCGCCCTGCGCTGCCGCCGGCCCCTGAGAATATTTCTCGGCCAGTAAATCAAAAGATTCCCCGTTCATAATAAGTCCGCGTAAGCGCAGAGCTTCATTTTTCACTTTAGTTTTCATATTTTTATCTGCGCCGGAAGGCACCAATAACAAAAGTTGTTTCATTCTTACACTTTCTTTCCCTTCGTATTCTTCGCGGTGTTTATTGTAATATTCGCCAATTTCCTCATCACTTACGAATACTTTATCTTTTATTTCCCGTCTTAACAGGTGCATTCGAACCAATTGCGACCTTATCTCTTTTTTAACGGATTCAATCGAGTTTCCTTCTTTATCAAGATTTTTCAAAAAATCCTGCATACTCAATTTTTGCTTAGTCATAACATCCTGGATCACCGCCATAACATCCGCATCCCTGATGCCGGCACTAATACCCGATTTTTTTGCCTCTTGTTCGATCAGTATATTATCAATCATTCGTTGAAACAGGGCATCTTTTGTCTGTTTTATTACGGCCTCTTTATCATTGCCTTTATAAGTATTATCGATGTTTTTCTGGTAAGGTTCAAATGCCTTGTTAAGATCATAAAGCGTTATGACCTCATCATTTACCACAGCAATAATTTTATCCACAACCGCGGCGTAAGCCGGCACGCATAAGAGCATTACACTCCACAAAATTAAAATAAACTTTTTGCAAAACTTCACAATGATTCCTCCCCTGTTTAATTTCACTTATTTAATTTCTTTATCTTTATATTGGTTTGTTTTTTAATCACCGCTTTTTTCTTTAATCCTTCCAGCCAGCTTATGAAAGCCGCGTCTTCTTTTTGCAGCCGAATATCAGCAATCACATCTTCCCTGACATCTGTATAATTTACGGCTCTTGCCGGTTGGCTCTCCAGGACTTTGAAGACATGAAATCCATAAGAACTTTGCACAATCGGACTTATCTTGTTGACCGGCAATTTGAAAATAGTTTTATCCAGAGGTTCCGGCATTACCCATCTGGTAATAAATCCCAGATCTCCGCCACGGTGAGCTTCCGGGCCGATGGACATACTGGCGGCCACTTCGGCAAAATCTTCTCCCGAGTTTAATCTTTCCACTACTTTTTTAGCTGCTGCCGAATCCCGAACAACTATCTGCGCGACTCTTACGCGAGATTCTTTTTTGTAATTATCAGGGTGTTCATTAAAATAACCTTCAGCTTCCTCATCAGATATTTTAATTTTGGAATTGACATCAATTGCGATAAGCTTCTGTAAAAGCATCTCTTTCTTAAAATCTTCTTTCCAGTTCTCATATTTTACATTTTCCTGAGCAAACAGGCTGGTGAAATCTCCTCCATAATCTTTTTTAATTTCTTTAATTTTATTCTCCAATTCGATCTCACTTACGGATACATTCAACTCCTGCGCCCTCAGATACATTATTTTTTCCGTGATCATACTGTCCAACACTTCTTCTTCGAATCGTTTCATATATTCAGGTTGATCTAAAAAATCTTTGGGCACCATATACATTTTTTGATCTAATCTGGATTGATAATCATCGAGATAAATTCTGGAACCATTAACCGTGGCAACATAAGGTCGGGAAAAAATATCAATCTTATCGCAAGCGACAATAAAACTCAGGGTCAGCAAACATGAAACAGCATAACGACTCAAGGCTATCCCCTTTGCTGTTTTGGTGAAAGAAAAAATATCAGCATGCGATTTTGTTGTAATCATAACATTTCTTTATACCCTGCTTGCGTCTATTGGGCAAGCATCTTTAATAACAACGCGGCCTGCTCCAATATTTCCTTTTCGTGAAGAGCCGGAGCCGGCACATACAATTTGTAATCCGGCGTAAAACGTAATTCCTTAATTTTCTTGCGATAAAGCGCGATAATCTTTGCGGGATCAACCGGAGAATTATCCCGGAAGAAAATATATAAATATTTTCCATCATAACCCATTTTTTTACCCTTCAGCGGTTTAAGACAATTCCTTATGCTGATTACCTGCAAAAGATTATCAACGGATTTGGGCAAATCTCCGTAACAATCCTGCAGTTCGCTTTTAATCTGATTAATGTCTTCATCATTTCCGGCCAGAGATATTCTTTTATACAAGACCAGCCGCTGATGAACATCCTGAACATACTCTTCGGGAATAAAAGCTGAAATTCCCAACTGAATTTCAGGTAATAATTCCTCTTCACCAATTTCTTCTCCCTTGATTTCTCGAACCGTCTTTTCCATTAATTCGGTATAAAGTTCATAACCGACAGCGGAAATATGACCTGACTGGGAAATACCTAACAAATTTCCGCCGCCGCGGATTTCCAGATCATTATAAGCTATCCTGAATCCGGAACCAGGTTCAGAAAATTCTTTAATGACCTGTAATCTTTTCATGGCTTCGCGGGAAAGCATCGCTCCCCGGGGCAAGAGCAGGTAAGCAAAAGCTTCCTGACTGGATCGGCCCACGCGGCCGCGTATCTGATAGAGCTGCGCCAGACCAAACTTTTCGGCGCGATTAATAATTATCGTATTGGCGCTGGGAATGTCCAGACCAGAGCCGATAATAGTGGTGCAAACCAGAACGTCACATTCGTGCCGGATAAATCCGGTCATTGCTTTTTCAATTTCCGCGGATTTCATTTGACCATGGACCACCCCGACTCTCGCCTGTGGTACCAGACGCTGCACAAGACGGGCCATCGAATAAATTGAGCGCACCCGGTCATGAACAAAAAATATCTGTCCC
>JBEKJX010000072.1:0-11324 GCA_050011015.1 Smithella sp. | reverse complement strand
ATCGTGAATGACTACCCGCAGGCCATAACCTATGGTATTGAGAACGGAGTCAGTTTTGTGTTTTGTGTGGGAGCGTTCCCTACAGCCCTCGGAGACCTTCTGCGCATCAAGAAGGTCGCTGACCCGGATGCTTTTGTGAAGGGATTGAACGAATATCTCATAAAGAATCCGGAGCAATAATCAAGGTCTGTCTTTCGGGACGCAAAAGCGCCGGATGGCTGTTTTTGGAAAAATGAAAAAGATGTTAAATGGTCAGATCAACATAAGACAAATCAACTCATGACGCCGGGCTCATTCATGTTTTAAATTATTTTCCATATTATTCATTTCATATGAGTTAGAATTCGTAAGCTAACATTTCCCGTAACGTACTGCAGGGAATGCTGGCGTGTGCTTAACGACATTGTGTTTTAAGAATAGAAGATTATCCACTGCTCGCATAAATAATAATATGATGTTGACATGAAAAATTTTCTTGAGTACAAGAAAACAGCGATCGAAGATGCCCGGATATAAGTAAACGGTTTTAAGGAAAAAGCATCAATCATAAAAAATCAACTTTCCTTAATCCCGCATTAATCCGATGGATTTCATGGATGAAAACTAATTCTTATTCTGCCGTAATATCAAAATACTGCATCTTTTCTTTGTGCGTATTCATGGTTCTTTTAACGATAGTGTTCTACATGCAGGGGCGCTGGATAAGAAAGGGTGAATTGATAGATTCGGATTGCTATCAGCGGCTGAATCGCGTTGTTCAATTGCATGAGACCGGTAAATGGTATGATTCCGTTCTGGCAAAGAGCAATGCCCCGTATGGAGAACATCTCCACTGGACAAGGCCGCTCGATGTTCTGCTTTTAACGGGCGCCTGGCTGGCAACGCCTCTGGCAGGTTTTAAGGACAGCCTGTTTTGGTGGGGTGTTTTAATCAGTCCCTTTTTACTGATAGCCTCTTTAATGATTCTTCCCTGGGCATTTCGGCCTGTACTTGCCTACCATGACTCTAATTTAATGCGTTTGTTGTTAATTTCCCAACTGGGAATATTATCTTATTTTTCTGCCGGCAGGCCCGATCATCACTCTCTGCTGGGATTTACATTTATTATTACAACAGGCCTCGCCTTACGACTGGTTCAGGGTTCATTTGATAAAACTATCTGTTATATCGCGGGAATGGTGAGCGCCTTTTCCTTGTGGCTTCATGTCGAATCCATGCTGCCTATTTTTTTGTGTTTACTGCTGCTTGGTATTTTCTGGATTTATGAAGACGAAGACTTTGATAATAAAAGTATGCATTACAGCCTATCCCTTTTTATTTTTATCGGGGTCGTACTTGTTCTGGAACGTCCCTCGTATGACCTGACGAGCATTGAATATGATAAAATATCTCTTGTTCATTTGTTTATATTTGGCCTCATAACCTTGTTCTGGGTCATTGTTTCTTCATTGAAACATAACGTCTTTTTTGAAAAAGGGCGGATCCGGCGTTTTTCAATCGCTTCGCTTGGCGCGGTCATTGTGGCTCTATGCGTGTGGCTTATCTTTCCCGATTTTTATCGGGGCGGGTATGCTAATATTGATCCCAGGATTGTGCCGATCTGGCTTGACAGGGTCGGCGAGGCGCAATCCCCCCTGAGTCGGGATTACTTGAAGCCAATCATTCAACTTTTAGGTTCCGCTGTTGTTGGTATATTTTACATTATTTTCCTGTTCAGGAAAGAACCTGATAAAAAATTGAAGGGATGGATATTTATCCTGTCAGGAATCCTTTTATTCGCATTGGCCGGAATTTTGTCAAGAAGACTTTTAACGTATGGAAATATTATTACTATAGTTCCGCTTGCCGCCATATTGGGCAGGGTAACAAGATGGGAAAAAAATAAAGTAAAGTCTTCAGTCAGGATTTTTCTTTTACCCGTCACGATTATATCTTTTTGCGCGGTATTTCTTTTGCCGGGCTATATTTGTGAAAAAATTTTAGAGAAAGACAATGTGTCAGAGCAAAAGAAAAAAGTGATTCCTCTTTCAGAATTATGCGATGAACTCCATTTTGCGCTTCACGATGGCAATGCCCCTGACCCCAGGATACTGGCGTTCATTTTTTATGGTCCTGAAATTCTATATCGCACAGGTTTCGAAGTAGTTGCAACCCCATACCATCGCAATGCGCAGGGAATCCTTGATGCTTACTGGATCATGACCGCGTCATCCGATGAAAAAGCGCATGCCTTAATTCGCCAGAGGGGGATCAATATGATCCTGGTTATTAATGATCCTGTTGAAAGAAAATATTACTCTTCGGCCCCCCAGGGCTCTATCTTCTATGACCATCTCAAAGCGGACAATTGTCCGCTTTGGCTGAGAGCGGTTGAATTGCCGCCTAACTTGTCTACCTACTATAGACTATTTCGTGTAACCGGATAAAATACTTTCAATGCGCCAGTTGCCGAATTCACGCCCGTCAATCATCGGCGCTGCACATTATATTTTGCGGCTAAGAGTCTTTAACTTCAGGTTTTTATATCGGATGATGCCGTGTATTATGATCTTTATAATGAACAGCCAGCCATACGGTTTGGCGCAGAGGGTCTGTCCATTCCACACGATGTTTCTGGTGCCGGTCTATATGAAGGTAATCACCGGGTTTCAAAACGACGACATCTTTTTGACCATCAAAACGCAAGCCGGCGCTTCCTTTCAGCAGGATCACCCACTCGTTTTCATCCTGATCGTACCAGAAACCGTCCGGCGAACAATGACCATTGGAAACAATTTTTTCCATATGGAAACAGGGTGTCTGAAGAAGAGTTTGCAATAGTTCCTCCTTCAAATTTTCAGGGATATCTGCAAAGAGATTTTTCATTTATTCAGCACCGGTTTTCTGGTAGGATCAAACAGTATGCATTATGCACAGTTGACATTTTTTCCATATTTTATCGGGGTTGACTTTTGGTCTTTATTACCACAAAATACCCGATAGTGAAAGTTCAATTGAGTTGATTTTATGATATGTTTTTTTTTATTAAATAAAGAAGGATTGTACGAAAGTTCGAAAAAAAAGTTCGTATATTAATTGTCAGATCACGGGAAAGGAGATAATCGAGATGAGAAAGCTCGTTGTGGTTGGAATCGCGATCGCTATCATGCTATCGGCTGGTATTTCCTGGGCGGCGACTGCTGAAAAAGAGAAAGCAGCCGTTACATCCGCGGGGAAGTGGTTAACTCTGGTGGATAAAGAAAAATATTCAGAGAGCTGGCAGGAATCATCCGGGTATTTCAGGAACTCGGTTAGCCAGGACCAATGGGAACAAATGGTGCAGTCAGTCCGAACTCCTCTGGGAAAAGTTATTTCCAGAAAACTCAAAAGCAAGACTTACACAACGTCTTTGCCGGGTGCGCCGACCGGTCAGTATGTCGTAATCCAGTTTATAACATCCTTTCAGAACAAGAAATCCGCTGTTGAGACAGTCACACCAATGCTTGATAGTGACGGCCAGTGGAGGGTATCCGGTTATTACATAAAATAACTGACCTGTAAGACAGGTTATGCGAGAAAAGCGTAAATGTTGGGATGAACGCTTCCCCGGGTTTTTGCGTGAAGTTATTCAGAAACATAAGGGCAATATGGAAACATTGCCCTTATGTTTTTATGTTTATCGCTTATGGTAAGTTAATGATCTTGTTTGGGAGAAATTCTTTTCCCTAATTTCTCAATTTCACTTCCTGTGTCTTTCAGCCCTTTTTCGACGTCTTTGGCAATCACATTGCCTTTTTCCTTCAATTTCAGCGAAATGCTTTTAGATTTTTCTATGGCTTTTTTCGTATTCGTTTCAACTTTCTGACCGGTCCAGGCAAAGCTTTGTTCCAAATATTTGGCGGAAGAACCAAGCGCTTCGCCGGTTTTTGCCGACTCTTTTTTGGTCCACGATTCCGTTGATTTGATATGGGAATCCGCTGCCAAAGCGAGATAGGCGCGTGCAAATGGTTCCTCAATTTTTTTTACCGAGGTTACTGTTCCTTTTTTCACATCAACTGCAAGTTTTTCCAATTCCTGAGCCGATGACGTCAGAGCCTCTTTCCCCCTGGCCGACGCTTTGAGAGATTCGGTTTTCATATAAGCCGCGCCCTTTTTAATTTGTTCAGATGCGGCACTCATGTCTTTATGTAAGTAATCCTGCTTTGCCTTCTGAAAAGTCTGTTCGATTGAGGCTTGTGATTCCGAACTCGCAACAGCCGCCCATGGCAGGATTCCCGTTACAATCAATGCAAACACGACAACTACAGTGATACGATTTAAGCGGTACATGGCTCATCTCCTTTTTAATGATGTATGTTTAAAATAATGGACATCTCTTCAAACTACATTGACGTGATGACGTTCAAAACTACGACGCATTATCGTTTAGTCAGGGACGCCTTATAGCATATTTTACCATATCCCGGTGTTCAAATTATTGGAGCTGGTTGATTAACTTGTAATACTCCTTAAGATTTTGGATGGATTCCATTGTCGCCTGGAACAGGATCCAACTGAGCACCAGGATGATTATTGTGAGTCCGACCTTCCATGGCCATGTCGTTTGTGGACGCCACCAGAGTAGGGGCAGTGCCAGAGGCCCAATACAACAGATCGCGATAATGATAAATGATTTCTTGAAATACCATTTTATGTTTTCCTCTGCGACGCGCGGGTTGCCGGAAGTATCCGGAAACTTACCTGCAACAAGCGGGCGCCTGGAAGCCTCCAGAAACTCACCGCAGTGTTTACACTTTATCGCTTCATCTTGAATTTCTTCGGCGCAGAATGGACATTTTTTCATGATGAGCTCTCGACAAATTGCTTATGGTGTTCCATCACATTCTCGCCATGATCGATTTTTTTCTTCGACCGGCTAATAATACCGGTGAGAAATCACCAATGCTCTTACCGCTTCTTCCGGCGTTTCAAATGCGGGTATATTGAATTTTTTGCGAACATGCAAAACCCGTTCAATGGAGTTCGGAGTATAGATGGCGGCGGGTTTCCCGTGTTTCCGGCACAGCTCCATCACGGTTCTGAGCGCGTCGATTATCGACTGCTGCCATACATTGATCGCCAGTATCAATCCGTCGATTTCATTTGATTCCAGCAATAATTTGAAAATATTCAGGAACGGTTCGCCTGAAATTTCCGGCCCGAAGTCGATGGGATTTGCAGTATTGAAAACGGTTCCGGCATTTTTTATTTCTAACTGCATTTCCGGGGAAAGCGTTACGGGGATCATCGCGGAATTTACCAGCAGGTCGGTTAAAATCGTACCGAAAGCCCCGGTGTTGGTGACAATGACGATTCGCCTGCCTTTTAAAATGGGCATGGTTGTGAATATTTTGGGCATGGAATACAGTTCGGTTACCGATTTAAGCCTGATGATTCCCGCCTGTGTGCATGCCGATTCGAAGATGACGTCGTTGTTGGACATACCCGCGGTATGGGAGGCCGCGGCCCGTGACCCCTGCTGTGTCGCGCCAGCCTTGTAAATCAGAATCGGTTTGTGCGAATTGGCCGCAGCGTTGATCAATTTATTACCGTTGTCAATATTTTCAAGATACATGCAGATAACTTTGGTCAGAGGGTCGTTGACCAGATAGTTGAGCATATCCGATTCATCAATGTCGGCCCTGTTCCCGATGCTGATAATTTTACTGAAGCCGACAACATCAGACATTAGAGAACGCAGAATAAGAGTTCCTACCCCGCCGCTCTGGGTGATGATCGACGTATCGCCGGGTTTATCAAACAGCTTATCGAATATTCCCGGCTGTACTCCGAAAAAACTGGTAAACCGGCTATGCGCGTCCATAGACCCGATGCAGTTCGGTCCAGTGAAACGAATGTTGTATAATCGTGCCGCATGGTCGATTTCATCCTGTAGTTTTTTCCCTTCAGCGCCCATTTCGCTGAATCCGGCAGTTTCAATGATAACATTGCGTATTCCGTTCTTTCCGCACTCATGCATCATGGCGGGCACTACCCGCGCCGGTGTCAAGATAACAGCCAGGTCGATTTTTGACGGGACTTCGCCGATAGAACTGAATCCGGGGCATCCATGCACCGCTTCTCCTTTCCTGTTGATTGCGAAAACGGAGCCGACATACTTAAGCGCAGCAAGTGACTGACATATCGGTGCGCCGAGGTTTCCGGGCGCGTTTGACGCGCCTATTATAATGACCGATTGAGGATTGAAAAAGTTATCCATGAATTTTAACTCCATATTATTTATTGTATATTAATTATTGCGGCATCAACGTATCACACCGTCCGTTTTGAGTATTTTAAGTGAATCCGGAGAAATATTAAGGACTTTTTGCAATATTTCTTCGGTATGCTCCCCGAGATCGGGAGAAGGTGAAGAAATAAATCCCGGCGTACCTGAAAGATTCACGGGATTACCGGGCACGTCGATATCACCCATTATTTTATGACTCACTTTAGCGAACATGCCCCGGGAACGAAGGTTTTCATCATCATTGGCCTCGTCATTATCAACCACTTTTCCGCAGGGAATGCGCCGGCTGTTCAGTTTATCGATAATCGCATCGCAGGTATATTGCTCCATCCAGCGGTTGATGATCGCGCGGGCGTCATCCGCGTTTTTCACGCGGTCAATGAAGTTCATAAACCGCGCGTCGGTTATGAGATCTTTGCGCCCTATCACTTCAAGAAGGTTGTTCCATTGATTGTCAGTCAGGGCGACCACGCAGATATATCCGTCGCTGCACTTGTAGGTGCTCCAGAAGGGCATCGGATGTTCATAGTCCGATAAAAATTTCTTCATTTCACGGCCGAATAATTGCTTGATATTTTCTTTAACCGGGCCGTTGGCCTTTTCGGTAAAACACCAGAAATTGTGAAAATACATCACATCCTGCATCGAGATATCGATGAATTGTCCTTCTCCGGTTTTTTCCCGCGCCATAAGGGCGAGCATGATGCCAAACGCGCAGTAAGCGCCTGATGTAAGATCGCCGAAAAAAACCCCGGGTGGCCGGTCGACCGTCCCGTTGGCGTACATGATTCCGGCTGTTGCCTGTGAGATGATATCAAAAGCGGTGCGGTCAGCCAGAGGCCCCTCGTTTCCAAATCCGGAAATTTTGGCGTAAATGAGCCGGGGATTTCTTTTTTTCATGGTCTCATAACCAAGGCCTCCCGCGTCGAGTGTTCCCGGTTTTAAATTTTCAATGATTACATCAGACTGTTCGACCAGTTGAAGAAACAGATCGACCCCTTCCTTTTTTTTCAGATCGATGACGATTCCTTTTTTGTTCTGGTGAAGACAGCTCATTGATCGTTCCGAACCGCTTACCTGCAAAAGCATTCTCATCGAATCTCCAGTCGGAGGTTCGATTTTTATGACTTCAGCGCCGAAAAAAGCCAGCAGCTGGCTCGCGCGTGGCCCGGACAAAAATTGGGATAGATCGAGGACTCTTATCTTTTCAAGTATCTGCATTATAATCGGCTCCTTTATTTTTTATCATTTTATTTTTGAAAAAAACATTACCTGTTTCGTATGTCTTATATTGGTACTACTTCATCCGGCTGAAAAGCACGCTTCCCGCAAGGAACATAATAACCGCGAAGAAAGTAACGACGATGAAATCAACATAAAACGGAAAAATATTAATATTGAGCAATACTCCGCGGACACCGTCCACAGCATAGGTAAGAGGGTTTAGTTTTACCAGCCCCCGCAGCCAGACGGGAAGTTTGTCGTTAACCGGAAAGAGAGCGCCGGATAAGAAAAAAAGAGGGAATATCAGAAAAGATGAAATCAGTTGGAAGCCCTCCAGACTTTCAAAAAGAGAACCGAGCGCGAGCCCCATCGAAACCAGCGCAATCGATGTAACAAACAACAACAGCAAGGCCTGCGGAATGCCCCAGGGATTTACAGAAGGAAACAAGAACGAGAAGAAAAAGAGAATAATAATCTGCAGCGTAACATCCGTGCATCCGCCCAGAACCTTTCCCATAAAGACGGACAGACGCGACACCGGCGCGACCAGTATGGCTTTGAGCACATCGAGCTTGCGGTCCCAGACAATGTAGAGGCCGAAGTACACCGAACCGAAAAGCACCAGCATAGCCAGGATGCCGGGATATATATAATCCTGATAATTGATATTGCTGACGCTGACGCTCGCGCCCACGCCGCTGCCGAACAGGAAAAGCCACATGAGAGGCTGGACGATGCTTGAAACGATTCTGCTTTTCTCGCGCTGAAATACTTTGAATTCCCGCCACCAGACAGCGTAAATTCCCATCAATTCTCTGCGTACGCGTCCATCGTTCATAGAATTATGACCCTCTCTGGCGGTAACGGGCTACGGACTCCACCCAGCCTCCGGAATCCTCTGCGGCATCTTCCCTGATATCTCTTCCGGTCAGCTTGATGAACACATCATTGAGCGTGGGTATTATCATCTCTACGCACTCAACATTTTTGATATGAGCAAGAAGGTCGGGCAGGTGCAGATTGGCTTTCTTCATCGTTATCTCTATCAGACCATTGTTTTCCCTCACTTCCGAAACATAAGGAAGTGAGCGTATTTCCTCGAGGCGAGGTTCTTTCACTTTCAACACGACCATATCGCCGCCCATTGATTCTTTTAAAGCATCGGGAGAATTGAGTTCGATTATCCGGCCATGATCGATAATTCCCACACGGTCGCATACCTGTTCCGCTTCTTCCATGTAATGGGTCGTAAGCACAACGGTGGTTTGCTCTACCTGCGCCATCTTTTTGATATATTCCCAGATACGCGCCCGCGTTTGCGGATCAAGCCCCAGCGTCGGTTCGTCCAGAAAGAGCACGGCCGGCCTGTGCAAAAGACCACGCGCCAGTTCCAGACGCCTGCGCATTCCGCCCGAGTAAGTGCGGGTCAGATCATCACTGCGCTGCCGCAGGTCTACCAGTTCCAGCATCTCAGCTATTCTTTTTTCCCGGACAGCTGAAGGAATGCCGTACAGACGC
This sequence comes from Smithella sp., assembly GCA_050011015.1. Classification (GTDB taxonomy): domain Bacteria; phylum Desulfobacterota; class Syntrophia; order Syntrophales; family Smithellaceae; genus Smithella. Next base: position 2,314 of record JBEKJX010000072.1, on the reverse strand, counting down.
GCGTGAAGTTCAAGGTTTTCCTTCCCGGTAAGCACGGTATCCAGAGTAGGGTCCTGAAACACTATGCCGACTTTACGCCTTACCTGCGCGGGATTTTTTATGATATCGCAACCGGCTATGGAAGCGCTTCCGGAAGTAGGACGGACAATCGTGCAGAGCATGCCGATCGTCGTGGTTTTACCGGCGCCGTTAGGTCCGAGCAATCCGAATATCTCCCCTTTTTCTATGTTCAGATCGATGCCGCGAACGGCTTCTATTTCCCCGTAGTTTTTTGTCAGGCCGGTTGTGTTTATAATAGACATGCTAATATGCTTATACCCGATATAATCCCTGAAATATATTTACGCCTTCCACTTTTTCTTGTCACCCGCAGGCGGATTTCATATTTTTTTGTCATTCCCGATTTGTCATTATGCAATGACGCCTTTTTGTTATCAGTCGGCGTTTTTTATACCCAGAAATTCCAGCTTCTTTGCTCTTTTCATTTTTTTTATTTTATATTCCAATTGTCTTGCTTTTGTGGAATTATCGCAAGATAATATTTTTGCCAACTCAAACGGCCTCCATGCTCTCACAAATTTGCTTCCCCTGCCTTCTGCGTGATCTTTAAGGCGTTTTTCAAGATTATTTGTGATTCCCGTATACAGATAATTTTTCCGGCATTTAAGGACATAAACAAGCCATTTGCCTTTATTTGATTTTTTCATAGGGCTCATCATATTGGCGCAAGTCAATGCGGCGCGTTCGGTTGAGAGCGCTCAATCAATAATACGACTCGGATGACTGATCTTCAATATCAACTTCAAAAGTGTTGAGAAAAATACTTATCATCATATAACACCCCACCGCGATGGCCAGTTCAACCAGCACTTCATGGGTAAAATGCTGGCTTATGGCGGCGAAGGTGTCATCGCTGACCTTGCGGTCCCGAACTGTTTCTTCGGTAAAGCTCAGAACAAGGCTCTCTAATTCGGAAAATACCGGTGATGTTGAACCCGTATAAAGCGCTTCGATTTTTTCTTCCGGCATGCCGACCTGCCTGCAAATCTTGCGGTGCTGAAAAACTTCGTATTTAGATTCGCATACGATACCCGCGCGGGTAATGGCCATTTCCCTGAGGATCGGATTGAGTTTGCCGCAAAGGAGCACTGCCGCGGGCAGACCGATAAATTGACGGGCCAGATCCAGCGGGGCGTGAGTAATGATTTTGAAAATATTTAGATCATCGGGCGCTGTTCCCAGTAACTGAATTTTCTCCGTCTCCATCTCTGACAATTTCCAGTAGGGTATACGCGCCATAATAAATCCCCCTTTAATTAATCGGCTTTTTTGTAAAGTGACGTTTCATGCCATTGAGAACGGTTACGCATCTGGCCAGTTCTCTAAAAGCGGGCAGTCCCGCGTTTTCGGCGAGGCCTCTTAAACGCTCGGCGAAATCCTTTCTTCCTTCTATCCATATCACGACAGGCTTTTTATGCTTTTTGATGAGATCAGTAAGTTCATTAAAAAATTCCTGCTTGATTAACGGCGTGGCATAGGAGTGAAATATAATCGAGTCAACACCCGGATCATTTATGATCGCGTTGAGAGAACGGCGGAATACTTTTTCAAAACCGTGCTGTTCAATTGCTATCCAGAGATCAAGGGGATGATCGGGTTTGTTCCATGAAGGAAAAAGTTCCGCGACAGACGCGAGTGTTTTATCGGAGAGTTTTGCCAGCGAAAGTCCGCAATCGTCCATAAGATCGGTGGTAATGGTTCCGGCGCCTCCGGAGAAGGTGAGAATGGCCGTGCCTTTTTGGGGATCAGGTTGAAAAGGCATATTCTTCGCGAAAGCCCGCGCCATGTCCGTAAGTTCAGCCGGGTCGAATACCTCAAGTACTCCCGCCTGCCGAAACGCGCCGCTTGTCACCTTGTAATTACCTGAGAGACTCGCCGTGTGACTTTGCGCCGCTTTGGCTCCTTCGGAACTTCTGCCTCCCATTAGAACGATTACCGGCTTTTTAGTTTCCTTGGCGAGGTTGATAAATCTTCTTCCGTCCACGAGTGATTCGAGATAGCAGGCGATGACTTCAGTATCGGAGTCGTTTATCATATATTCAAGGATGTCGCTTTCATCAATATCGCACTTGTTGCCGATGGAACACACCTTGCTCACGCCCATGATTCCTTCCTGCAGGGCGTGAAGCAGGAAACCGGCGGAAAGCATGCCGCTCTGAACGATAAGGCCGACGTTTCCGCCTCTGAGCACATCCTGCCACACCAATGAATGGATAAACGAAAAGACGTAAGTTTTATTGCCGTCAATGAAGCC
>JBEKJX010000071.1:0-11360 GCA_050011015.1 Smithella sp. | reverse complement strand
TTTTTATTGAGGTCGGAGTGCGATAGATTGCCGATATCGGTCTTTTCCATCACATAGCGGTAATTGTTGTCCTGACAATATCTCTCCAACGCGTCATAGGATTGATATGACGGATCAAAACCCATGTCGATATTGACGGCGATAAAAGAAAATCGGGGAACAAATATCATCGGTGAATCGAGCAAATCAAGCAGAGCAAGGCTGTCCGCCCCGCCGGAGACGCCGATTATGACCCGGTCGCCTTCTTCGATCATTTTGTAATCCAATATGGCTTTTTCCAGCCATTTTTTTAAATGGCGAAACAGTTTGGTGTCTTTATTAATTGTATTCATCTCAAAAACAATCACCCGTTGAAAAACTGCTTTTTGCAGGATTATCCTTATATGACTTGTCCGGGAGAATCAAGATACTTCAAATATCGCCTTGAAATAGCCCAGGCTTTGCTATAAAATTATACAAAAGAAGTTACAAAAGGAGTAAATTATGCCGGAAATTATTACTGTATATGCCAGAGAAATTCTTGATTCGCGCGGGAAACCAACCGTCGAGGCCGAGGTAACAACCGTATCGGGATTTAAAGGAAGAGCGGCTGTGCCGTCCGGCGCTTCCACCGGCGAGCATGAAATGCTGGAATTGCGTGACGGCAATAAAAAAAGATATAACGGGCTGGGCGTCGAAACTGCCGTTAAAAATGTTATTCATAAAATCGGGCCGGAAATAATCGGCATGGATTGCCGCCGCCAGCGCGATATTGATTTTGCCATGATCGAGCTTGACGGCACAGCCAATAAAGGCAAGCTCGGCGCCAATGCCATTCTGGCGGTTTCACTTGCCTGCGCCAGGGCGGCGGCGGATATATCGGGTTTGCCCCTTTATAGATATTTGGGCGGCGTTAACGCCAAAGATCTGCCGGTGCCGCAGTCCAATATTTTAAACGGCGGACAGCATGCCGACAACAATGTTGATATTCAGGAATTTATGATTCTGCCGGTGGGCGCTCCCAATTTTAAAGAAGGCATCCGGATGAACTCGGAAGTTTTTTACGCTTTAAAAGCAACGCTCAAGGGCAAAGGCTATAATACGTCCGTCGGCGATGAAGGCGGATTTGCTCCCGATTTAAAATCAAATGAAGAAGCCCTGTCTCTCATCATGACAGCCATTGAAAAAGCAAATTACCGCCCCGGACATGACATCATGATCGCGCTGGATTCGGCGGCCAGTTCGTTTTTCTCCAGGGGCAAATATATTTTGTCCGCGGAAAAAAAGCCGCAAAAATCGGCGCAGGAAATGGTCAGGTTCTACGCTGAACTGGTGCGGAAATATCCTATTATTTCCATTGAAGACGGGCTGGCGGAAGATGACTGGAACGGCTGGAAGTATTTAACCGATGAACTCGGCGGCAAAATCCAGATTGTCGGCGATGACATTTTCGTCACCGATGTTAAGCGTCTTGAGAAAGGAATTTCCCTTGGCGTGGCCAATTCTATCCTGATCAAATTAAATCAGATCGGAACGCTGACGGAAACGCTTCAGACGATTGAACGCGCGAAAGAAGCGGGTTACACTTGCGTGGTATCGCATCGTTCGGGAGAAACGGAAGATACTTTCATGGCCGATGTGGCTGTCGCCGCCAATTGCGGACAGATTAAAAGCGGCTCTGTTTCCCGTTCGGAAAGACTGGCTAAATACAATCAATTGCTCCGCATTGAAGAAGAACTGGGCGACGCCGCGAATTACCGGGGCAAAAAAGCTTTTTACAGCATCAGAAGCGCTAAATCAGCCCGTAAATAACGGTTGCCGGATCAGCCTCCACGGAGTCTTCGGGGAAGAGTATTTAAAAAACATTCTTTGAAGCTTTTTACAGTAATTTGAAAACACGGCGGCGCAGAACTTCCATTTCCGCCGTGTTTTCGGTCAGCGTATAAAAAACTTCTTTCTTTTCTTTTTTCCCTTTTTTCTCGTATTCTGTGACGGCGTTTATAAGTTTTGAATCTTCAAGAAATATAATTACATTAAGATAATTGGATTGCGAAAGGGCTTCCGGACGTAAAATCTCGCCTTTACGATACATCCTGTCTCCCAGCACCCTGATTTTCTTTAACCAATCTTTTTTCGGCAGCGGATTTTTCTTTAAATACTGGCAGCTTCTGATCACGATCCAGAATGACTCCAGATAATTGTGAATTAAATCGGCAAAAGGTTTCAGCTTTTTACTGCCCTTGCCTTTTATTTCTATGTGAACCTGGCCTTCGCGTTCGGTGGATATGATCATTTTTCTATCATATAAATAGGTGAGCACTTCATTAACGTCTTCGGCGTCATCCTTGTGTTCATCAAAAATAAATTCATTCCATAAAAGTTTCTTGAGAAATTTATAATCCCCCATGATCCGGCTGAGCGAGGTTAAATCTTCATTGCCTTTAATCATGGAAGTGGCGACAAAGCATAAGGGAACGAAGAAATGCAAAACGTTGTTTTTATAATATTCCAGGTTGAGTCTTTTTTCTTCTTTCAACGAATAAACCACTTCCTGCAACTCTTCGTCTTCATCTTCTTCGGCTTCGATTTTGGAGATAAATCCCTGTTGCACGAATATATTGAGAGCGTCCGTTATCGCTTTTTCGCGATGAGAGAATGTTTCGGCAAATTTTACTTTTTTCACGGAAAGGTATTCGTAAAATTCATTTAAAATATCCAGCAACTCATTGTAAGATATTCCTCTGCGGTCATGACTTAAGATCACCGCGGCAACCAGAGAAAAAGGCGTGACGACGGATACTTTATTAATTTCCAGAACTATTTCATAGCCGATTTTCCGGTAAAGACTTTGCCGTTCATCCACAGCCATTTGTTCTATCGGCTTTTCCTGCGACTCCAGATAAGATTTCATAATAATCGGCTCGCCGATGTTTACATAAACGCGACCGTATTTTTTACTCAAAACTTTACTGGATTTAATGATCTCCGTGGTATTTTCCGGAGTTTTGGTCGCTCCGGAAAGTTCTTTAAGATACGATTTTTCCTCAATCACGCGGTCGTAGCCGATGAAAACCGGGATAGCGGCAAAATTATCGCAATATTTTTCCTGGTAAGCCTGAATAAGCATGGAAAGAAGACCATACTTGGGCATGACCATTTTCCCCGTCCGGCTGCGTCCCCCTTCAATAAAAAATTCCAGAGGGAGACCTTCCTTCAACAGCGTCGCCAGGTACTTGGTAAACACTTCCGAATAAAGTTTATTGCCCCTGAAACTCCTTCTCAGGAAAAAAGCGCCGGAGTTGCGGAAAATAGTACCCATGGGGAAAAAAGATAAATTACTGCCGGCGGCGATGAAAGGAAGCTGAATATTATTATAGTAAAAAACGTAATGAATCAAAAGATAATCAATATGACTGCGATGGCAGGGAATAATCACAAAAGGCATTTTTTTGGAAATATTCCTTATCCTGGCCATGCCTTCCAGATCGATGGATAAACCATCGTAAATGTCGTTCCACAGCCAGGTCAGCACTTTTCGCCACATGGCGATAACGGTTTCACTGTAATCGGCGGCGATTTCATCAAGGTAACGGCGGGCTTCTTTTTTGACCGCTATCTTATCCTTTTTTTCCGTTTCCGAATAATCCGCGATGAATTTCTTCAGCGGCGCGTCGCTCAAAACCATGCCAATCAGCTCTTCCCGCGATTTCAGGGCCGGTCCGACCACTGTGTTTTTCTCTTTTTCAATGCGGTCTATTAATTCTCCGCGCAGTTCGTGAACAGTCGTTTCCAGTGAAAGGCTTTTATTGGTATTTAAATATTCCGACAATTTAACCGGTTCGGCGGGTATCACAAAGGCATTGCTGGAATAACGCATGAATGTAATTAAACGGCGAAAAGCGCCCGTGTGTTCCGTTTGACCGAAAAGAATATTAATCAGGCTTTCATCCTCTTTTTCCCGCCTGCGCCCGTAAGAGACTAAAACCGGCACAATAAAAATGGGGAAATCGACTTTCTTTTGCACATTAATCAGGCTGACTATCGCGCTTTCCGCGGATCTGTTTTCAATGAATTCCGATTCGCCCAGATGAATTACGATGCTCTTTCTCTCATGAATCACTCTCTCCACGTAGGCTAATTTGCCCAGCCAGGCTTTTTGTTCTTTTCCAAAACGGCGCAAAAATGAATGCCATAAAAATCTGAGCAGTTTCGACGGGGGCTGCCAGAAGGACATATTCATTCCATGGCAATATACGGGAATGGGCATTCCCTTTCGTTTGAAAAGCTCATAAATGATGAGGCTGTTGAGTTCACTCCTCTGGTTTAAAGCGTAAACCACAACTCCCTCGGCCGGAAGTTTTTTAACGGCTTCGACATATTCATCGGCAATGGAAACCCGCGAAAGGAATGTCTTGGCCAGCCGGAACTGAAAAAAATTCTGCTCATCGTAAAGATGTCCGGAATAATATACATTACTCTGTTCCGGATTATTATTTTCTTTCATGATTGAAGTTCTCCATTAGAAATAAAAGGAAGATGCAATAGTCCGCATTAAATGTATTGATTATAAACAATATGAAAAGATTTAGCCCTCATTATTGACATAAATTATATCTGATTTTTATCTTAAAAGCTAATCTTCTTCAGTTGGAAATTCATCAGGGAAACGTTTTACCATATAATCATGCACATAAGCCCGCACTTCGGAAGCTGTATTAAAAGTGAGAGCTTTTTTCAATAATATTTTTGATTCTTCCAGAGAGGATTCCCTGATAATTTTTTTTATCCGCGGAATCGCCAGATGGTTCATGCTTAACTGGTCTAATTCCATGCCCAGAAGAATCAATACGCAAAGGGGATCACCGGCCATCTCTCCGCACATGGCCGTGCGGACATTCGCCTTGCGGGCCACGTCCACGACCCGCTTTATCAATCTTAAGACAGCCGGATGCAATGGTTCATACAAATAGGTCAGGCGTTCGTTGGCCCTGTCAATCGCAAGGGAATACTGGATCAAATCATTTGTGCCGATGCTGAAAAAATCCACTTCACGCGCAAGTTTATCGGCAATCACGACAGCGGCGGGCACTTCAATCATCGCGCCTATTTCCATGCTGGGAGCGATTTTGACGCCCCGCGCCAAAAGCTCCTGCCGGGCTTCTTCCAGCAATTTCTTCGCTTCACGAATTTCCTCCACACTGGAAATCATCGGAAAAAGAATTTTTGTCTTTCCCAGGGCGCTGGCTCGCCAGATGGCTCTGAGCTGCGTCTTGAATATTTCAACTTCCTTCAGGCAGAAACGAATCGCTCTGAGTCCCATCTGCGGATTTAATTCTTTTCCCTGCTTCTGGTACTTGGCAAATTTATCACCGCCTAAATCAAACGTGCGGATGGTTGACCACGATAAATTTTTCTCGGAAACCACCTGGCGGTAATTATCGAAATGATCATCTTCCGTCGGCAATTCTTCACGATATATATAGAGAAATTCTGTGCGGTAAAGCCCGATGTTTTCCGCGCCGTGAACGATGGCCGAGGGTATTTCTTCAACAAATTCGATGTTGCAGCCTATTTCCACATGGTGATTATCAAGTGTCACGGCGGGCAGTTTTCCATATTTAAGATACTCGTCTTTGGCGGCGTCATAATGGCGCTTCTTTTCTTCGTATCTTTTGAGCATGTCAGAATAGGGATTGATCACCACCAGGCCTGACGTGCCGTCGACTATTATTTCATCGCCGGTGTGAACTAAACGGGTTACATTATCCAGACCGACGACAGCGGGTAATTCCAGAGACCGGGCGACAATGGCCGTGTGCGATGTGCGGCCGCCGCTGTCGGTGGCAAAACCGAATATTTTATCCAGTTTCATCTGGGCGGTATCGGCGGGAGACAGATCGTGTGAAACAATAATCAGGCCGTCATAGCCTTCTTCCCAGACAATTTCATTCTTTTGACCGGACAGGTTACGCAATATCCTCTGGACGACATATTGAACATCGCTGATGCGGCTGCTGATATAGGCGTCCTTGACGCCCTCAAATATTTGTTTATAATGATCCAGGGTCATGCGCAGGGCCCATTCCGCGTTGACGCCTAATCTGCGTATGTATTTAATGGTGCGGTTGGTAAATATTTTATCTTTTAAAATAAGAATATGAACGTCAATAACATAAACAGGTTCGGTAACTTTTTCTTTTTTAAGATTTTTTTGAATCTCCAGCAATTGCTGTTCCGATTCTTTTAAGGCTTTTCTAAAGCGAAGAACTTCCGCGGGAATCAACGAAGCTTCATTAAGTTTGTAGAAAGAAATCTGGCTGTCCCACGGATCAAAACGGTAACACCTGCCGATAGCGATACCGGGAGAAACACCGACGCCTTTGAGAACCAATGTCTTCATGGTCTGATCATCGCTCATTTTATCGTTCAATCTTCTCCAAATTTATTTTCAATAAGTTTTTCCAGCGCTTCAATGGCTCTATGAGCATCGCTGCCTTCGGCTCTTATCGTTAACATTTCACCATAGGGACAAGCCAGTGTCAGTATATCCAGAATGCTTTCACCATCAACCGTTTGTCCTTTGTGTTCTATCTGAATATTTGATTTAAACTGCTGGGCTATTTTTACAAAAGATGCCGCCGCCCGCGCGTGAAGTCCCAGTTTGTTTTTTAATGTTAATGTCCTTATTTCTTCGGTCAAATCAAAAATCCTTTCCAGGAAGCAAGGAGAAATATCACAACAGCTCCATAAATAACATACATTTGTGATATGCCTTTTTTAATCAATAAAAAGCAAAGCATACAGCCTGCCAGCGCTGTTAATTTCATCATAACGCCGGGGGCTTTTATAAAAGGCCAATATCCATGATCTCTCGACAGCCAGATAAGCAAACCTGATAATATAATTAAAGAAATCCAGCGTATTTTTACGGCAATACTGGGTAAATCCAGGGACCGGATAAATTCAAATCCATTTTTCCCCCTCCGGTAAGATTCAATAAACCCCTTTAATCTTACCCAGAAATGAGCCGGTGTATAAACTAACAGGAATGCAACAGGGGCGATTATTAACCCCATATATATTAAAATAACGGCAACAATCGAGGCAAAAGGCCTCAATGCGCCCCAAAAAAAAATATCGCCGATAGCGGCATAGGATGCCATTAAACTTTGTTTAATCGCGGAAGCGTTGCAGTCTTCGCCCCTACAGGCCTGTTCTTCTTCCAAACGGACAATGGAACCGATTATCGGGGCGGAGAAGTAGGGATGAGTATTAAACAGCTGTAAGTGCGTGGTCAACAATCGCTCCGACTCCTTTTTTTGCAACCGCAATTCCCGAATAACAGGGATTATCGCCATAGCAAAGCCTAAGTTTTGCATTCTCCGGAAATTAAGCGTTGTATGAATAAGAAAAGACCTTAAAAATATTTTTATTAAAGTCGTCTTTTTCACGCTTTAAGGCCTCAAAATAAATAACTGTATATTTTAAATAGAATTATTAATAACATAAAAGGCCTTTCAAGTCAATTTAATCAAAGAATAAGGAAACACCTTATAAATTGCACTTACCCATCGGCTGGTTTTGCATCGAATCAGCTTTGGATAAATATGATTGACTGATTATTTATAGCCGATCTCCGGGGTCAGTTTTACCTTGCCTTTAACAAAAACACCGCTGCCTCTGGCAATTTCCCTGCCCTCCCCGTCGTAAAGAATAGATTCCGCCAGATATTGAGTCCTTGTGGAATTAACGACTTTACCCCTGGCTTTTATAATGCCCCGGTCAACCGGACGGAGAAGATAAATGTTAAAACTTACGGTCAGAACAAAAACATCTTCGACCAGCGAATTGACGGCAAAAAAGGCCGCGTTATCCAGCGTCAGAAAATACATGGCGCCGTGCAAAGCGCCCGCCGCATGAAAAAGTTCCCGTTTTACGGGTAAGATGATATCGGCCTGGCCGTGACTAATTTCCGCGCGGGCGCCGGCCAGTTTTACAATCGGCGCTGAATGCATCATATTTTCCAGTTTCCGGTAATGCTCATTTATCATAATTAAAATATCCTTCTTGTTTTTTTACCGGACTGATAATTTATCAATCCGGCGAATAGCCTACTGTCTGCACCAGAACAATTTTATGTTTGTCGTCAAGTTTCATCTCTCTGGCCAGAGCATTTCTATCGACCATGCCGCGCACAACGGTAGCCAGCCCCGCGGAAGCGCAATAAAGATATACGTTCTGGGAAATGAAACCGGTATCCATGGATGAATAAACCTTTTTATCTTCGTCGCTCGTCTCAAAGCCCATCTTTGAATAGTCCGCCACGTAGATCAATTGCAGCGGCGCATAATCTATCGAACTTCTTGAGGATTGAAGGGAAACTATCGTGTCCCTGCGCAGATCTTTTTTCAACACCGGCTCAAGCATTCGGGCTTTGGCATTATATAAATAAAGTCCTTCTTCCATAGCGACATAGATGCTTATTTCCTGCCAGTTCCGGGCGGACGGGGCTGTCCGTTTGCCGCTGTCCTGCCGGTTGATTCCGAAGGCGGCCCACATCAGATTGGAAAGCGCCTTTACCGGCAGTTTTTTAGCGCTGAACTCTCTGGATGTTTTTCTTTCCTGCAAAGATTGCATCAGCGATTTTCCGCTCTTCATATCCGGCTGGAGTAATTTAATCGGGCTTAGTTCGTAAGCCATGGAAGAAGAAACCAGACAAAATATTACGGCCATGCAAAGAAATATTTTTTTCATAACGACCTCCCTGGAAAAGTCCGGCGCTGTTTCATTGCTCATCCGGAAAGCACACGTTTACTTATTGCACGGTTAATGTTGAAGTTTTATGCCCCCAGAGATTACAGGTCGCAGTGACTTCGAGATCATCTCCTTTTGCCGCTTCTATCTTGTAAGTATAAGTGAAAATCGATTCTTTGGGCTGAGTACTATACTCGGTTTTTTTGATGACTACCCCGTTTTTCTTGATTTCAACATATTTAATATGATGCGAACCGGCGGATAACGTGTAGTGATTTATTGTGACAGATAATGTCTGGGTATTCATATCATAACTCAGGTCTACAGATTTCGGCGCGGTTGCGTAAGAAAGCTGAGGAATAAAACACAAGAAGAAAAAGACAAAAAGAACGGTCTGCAATAATTTTGACTCGATCATAATTTTTTTCATAATTTACCTCCTGTTAATTATTGTTTCTGTTTTAGTTCGGGAATTTGATATTGCATATTTTACATGCTTTAGTTCCAAAAAGCAATTGGGGCTGTATTCGATCAATATAAACAGGAAACTTTATTACTTTTGTAAATAACCGGTCTCTGTGATATTACCGCTTTGGCTACAAAAGGAGCCGATGACTCCGGCCTGCGCCGGGGCAGGCTTTGCCGGCAAAGATAGCCAAAATGAAGGCAACGCGGTATGAGTAAAAAAATTCTTTTGATCAATCCCTGGATTTACGATTTTGCGGCTTACGATTTCTGGCTAAAACCTCTCGGCCTGTTGTATTTAGGCGGTCTTTTGCGCCAAAACGGCCATGAGATTCATTTTATCGATTGCCTTGACCCCTACCACCCTGCCATGTCTGAAGGAAGCAATCAGCGGCCGCCGCGCCATTCTTACGGCGACGGCAAATTCTTCCGGCAGGTTATTCCCGCTCCCGCCTCATTGAAAATCATTGACAGAAATTACTGCCGCTACGGGATATCGCCGGAAATATTTAAAGATGATCTCAAAAAACATAAAGATGCCGACATTGTTTTGATAACTTCCATGATGACGTACTGGTATCCCGGAGTTTTTGAAGCGATCCGCATAATCAAAGAAGCTCTTCCTTCAATTCCCGTTGCGCTTGGCGGTAAATACGCGACTCTCTGCTACGACCATGCCGTTAATCTGTCCGGCGCTGATTATGTAATCGCCGGCCCCGGAGAAAAACAGGTTCTGCGATTGCTTCAGGATATATTTCATGAACAACCGGTTTTTATACCCGATGAAGAAAATCTTGATTCGCTGCCCTACCCTGCTTTCGATTTAATCCGTAAGATAGAACAACTGCCGTTAATCACTTCCCGCGGCTGTCCTTATCGATGCAGTTACTGCTCTTCACATATTCTTAATGATAAATTTCAGCGCCGAGATCCGGTAAAAGTGGTTGACGAAATTGAATATTGGCAAAAAAAATCCGGCGTGATTAATTTCAGCTTTTATGACGATGCCCTGCTGGTTAATCCCGAAGAAATGATTATCCCTATGCTCAAAGAAGTAAGAAGAAGAAAATTGTCCTGCCAGTTCCATTGTCCCAATGGATTGCATCTGCGTGAAATCAATAAAGAAATCAGCGAATTGCTCTACGGCTCCGGATTCAAGACTATTCGCTTTGGTTTTGAAACATCGGACTTAAACAGGCAGATTCAGACAGGCGGCAAAGTTAAAAACGAAGAACTTCATCTTGCCGTAAACCATTTAAAAAACGCCGGTTATAAAACCGGGGAAATAGGCATATACCTGCTTTGCGGTATACCCGGTCAAAAAGCCGAAGAAGTCAAAAACAGCATGGAATTCGTGCGGGAATGCGGCGCCAAACCGGTGTTGGCTGAATATTCGCCTATTCTAGGCACAAAAATGTGGGAGGAAGCGGTGGCATGTTCACCCTTTGACATTCAAAGAGAACCGTTATATCATAATAATTCATTGCTCCCTTGCCGGAACAATGACTTCAGTTTTACCGCTTACGCGGAATTGAAGAAGAATCTAAAAATTAATTAAAGAACACAGCAGGCAGCCTTGCATGAACGCTCTGATATGGATTAAGAATATTACGATCCTGTTATTCTCCGTTTTTTTTATGATGATAGGCGTCAATGCGTTATTAGGTTCATACAGCGTAAAGAATCCCTTTGAATTTATCATGTACTTTTTTTCCGCGTGTCTTCTGATTTTAGTTTGTGCCGTGGGAATCATATATTTTTTCTTCCGTTTATTACCCCCAAAAAAAGTTGGAGCAGATCATAATGAAAAACAATAATATTTTAAAATCTGTCTTTATTTTCGCGATTATTTTTTTAATTTACGGTCCTTGTTATGGTTTTGATCTGGAAAATAAAGTTATTAAGACAAAACTGAAAAACGGGTTAACCGTACTGATGCTGGAACGTCATTTAAGTCCGACGGTATCTCTCTATATCCGGCATCGCGTCGGAGCTATTGATGAGGAGGCCGGAGAAAGCGGCGCCGCCCACCTTTTGGAACACATGATGTTTAAAGGAACGACCACGATCGGCGCCAAAAATTATCCCGTCGAGAAAAAGATTCTGGATGAGATCGAAAAAACCGGAACAGCCCTGGATAAAGAAAAGCTGAAAGGTCAAAA
>JBEKJX010000070.1:0-11436 GCA_050011015.1 Smithella sp. | reverse complement strand
TTGGCAGGATTTTGAGACACGGTATTTTTATGAGTTTCGTCACTAATTCTTTTCAAATTGCTATTCCTTTTGCAAGGCCGCTTGCGTAGTGACCGGTTCCGGCTCATGTGAATTATAGTTATATGACTAAATTAAAGGAAGAATGATCATATGTCAATTGAAATATAGATCACCAGGAATCGCAATTCCAACAATAAGACTTAATATTACACCTCCGAAAACCCACCATGACTTATACATAATCCCTGAAACGAAGAGCTGGTTGTGATGAAGTTGTCTAAGTGATTGATTTAGTTGGTGCCCCTGGCGTGAGTCGAACACGCGGCCCACGGATTAGGAATCCGTTGCTCTATCCTGCTGAGCTACAGGGGCAGCCGTTTTTATAGAAGTGGTCGCGATTTAACATGCTTTCACGAACCTGTCAATTGTAAGAAAAGTTGCCTTGTCCGCTGCTGAGGACATACAATTAAAGCTCAATTATTCCTTTTCAGGTTCAAATTGATTTTTTGCCGACCAGAACGCCGGCAGGTGGCCCAGTAAATACATAAGGCTTTTACGATGCTGCCAGATGCGTTTGCGGAATTTTTCGCGCCATTCCTTATCGGAATAAAAACGCTTTACATGCTCGTTATAGAGCTGATCGAGTCTTTCCTTGGAAGCAATTCCTTTGGGCACAAAAATAAAATTCAAGCAGTTCATCAGACGCCAGTCTTCATTGAAAGTTCCTTCGTCTTTTATAGTGCTCCACAACGGCGCGCCGGGGAAAGGCGTGAATTTAGCCATATTCATGTCATCAAGTCCCAGTGATATTATAAAATCGGATGTTCGCTTAATTGATTCTTCCGTCTCACCGGGCAGGCCCATCATAAAAAGCCCTTTGGCGCGTAAGCCCGCTTCCTGAATCCGCCGCACGGTATTGCTCACTTCATCAAGCGATACGCCTGATTTATGCCTTGCGAGCATTTCCGGATCGGCCGATTCAATGCCCAGCGAAACCATAAGGCATCCGGCATTTTTGAGCATCTTTAGTAAATCATCGTCGGTATAACCAACGCGCACGGCACAGTTAAAATTAATTCCCAGAGGATAACGGCTCAGTTTTTCGCATAGTTCGGCTATCCGTTCGCGATTCACCGTAAATAAATCATCGTAAATGTTAATATGCCGCACGCCGAATTTTTTCCGTAAATATTTCATGTGCTCGTAAATATAAGCGGCAGAATTGTAACGGAAACCCTTTTTGAAAACGGAGCGGTCACAGTAGGAGCATTGATATATACAACCTCGCGAAGTAATCATTGTGGCTCCGGGAGTATTGATATAACTGAATAATGGCAGGTGGTAATCGCGAGGAAAACCTTTAAGCTTATTGTAGGCAGGAAACGGCAGAAAATCTAAATCCGGTATTTTCGGACGAGGATCATTGGTAATAACTTCCGTTTCGCTCCACCGGATCAATCCTTTAATTTGAGCGGGGTCAAAATTTCCGGCAAGCTCAGCCATTGTGACTTCGCCCTCTCCGGCAACAAGGAAATCAAAAGCCGGATAATCCCGCAGAAGCTTCTCTCCCAGAGCGGAAACATGGACACCTCCGCATACTGTTATAATGTTAGAAGATTGCGCTTTGATTTTTTGCGCAAGGTCGGCGGCATCCGGGAAAGATGAAGTCGTCGCCGAAAAGCCTACAATCTGCGGTCGATAGGCTAAAATGGCCTGCGCCTGCTTTTGCAGATCAAGCGGAGCGTCAGGGCCAAGGCAATCATAAACATAAACATCGTGGCCTTGTTCAATAAGATAAGACGCGATGGAAAGCAAGCCCTGTGGAACCATCCGGTTGGCAATATCGGTAATGTCGCGCTTTCCGGGAAACCAGTTGAATCCCCGCGGATGAACAAGAACGATGCATTTTTTTTGTTTAGGTTGAAATTCTGCCATTTTGATAGATACTTAAAACTGAGAAAATTATTTTGTTGATGCTAAAACAAACGCCTGTTTGCCCGAAGCGTGACAGTTATAATGCACAAAAAGAGCCGATGGTGTATTTCGCAGGGCACGCGCTATGGCGAAAGACGCCGCCGATGAATGAATGCCGCAGTAAGGCAGATAATCAGTAATTTCCCATCCGTTGCCTTTCCAGAAATCAGTTTCTATTTTATTCATGCGAAAACCGGGCAGGAGGAAACGATTTTTTTTCTGTCCAAAGTTATCGTTGAAAGATGACGCGGAAATAAGCTTTTCACTCCGGGCTAAAATATTTTCGCTTATAGAAAATTCTTCCGGCAAGATTAATTTGCCGCCGAAATCCACAGCCAGAATATCACCGATTTTTTTTTCTTCATCCCTGCCCAGCAAAAGCCACGAACTTCCTTCGCCCATAGGCATTAAACGGGCGTTATCCGCTGTTAAGTTCACGCGTTGACGATATTCCTCAACCGTCGGCGTAAAAATATCACAGCCGCCGATTAATGCCAACTCTATTTCACCGCTATCCAGATAGTTTTGCGCTAGCCAGAGAGCCGATTCAAAGGATAACTCTTCCTGAGATATGGTCAGGACAGTTCCCGTCACTTCACAAATTCGCGCCAGAAAAAACGCGGCGGCGTTGCTGACCGAATTGGCAAACTGATTGGGGCTGGGAAATCCTCCTCCATGCTTAAACACTTGTGTAATGAAAGGCATAATTTCATCAATGTTTCCCAATCCTGTTGCCAGAAATATTCCTGTTTTTTTCCCTTTTAAATAATCGAGAGATACTTTTTGCAGACACGCCAAGGCTCCGCAGCAGACCATCTTGATGAATCTTCCGGCGCGGCGTAACGGCTGCCCCATAATTTCGACCACCAGGGCGTCGGGATTCAGCGGCAAATCATTTTCTTCCCAAAGCATATCGCGATTGGGTGTAAGCGCCGGTCCGATATAGCTCGCCGCGATAACCGGCATGGCCGGTTGAAGGTTTTTTTGTTTATTGTTTTTTGTGATCATAATTTATTGTCATTTCATCCCCGGATTTTCCCGGCATTTGCCGACTTCACGCTTTTTATTCCTGCATACCCCGGATATACGGGAATGACAGAGTGATGATTTTATTTCTTTGTTATTAAATAACTCGTACAAGTTCCACCAAAGCCGAAAAAAGTAAACAAATAAGCGCCGTCATTGGCTGGAACGTTTATCTGCGAAGGCGCGAAACCCAGTTCCGGATCAATTTGCATAAAGCCAAAACTGCGCGGAATTGATCCCTCTTCTAAACAGGAAAGCCATAAGGCTGTTTCCGCGGCTCCTGCCGCACCCAAAGTATGGCCTATAGCGCCTTTCAGCGAAATCACCGGTGGAAGATTTTTTCCAAAGAAATTGACCAGTCCTTTTCCCTCAGAAAGGTCGTTGTCTCTTGTGCCCGTGCCGTGGGCTTTTATCGCCACAATTTCATCCGGAGAAACCCGCGCCGAAGTTAAAGTTTGCCCAATAACCTTACTGACCAGCTCTCCATCAATTCCCGCAGAAGTGAGACTTCTAATATCGTTAAACAGATAGCCGCCGGAAAATTTATACTTCGCGGAAGATGATCTGTCCGCCTCAAGAATAACAACGGCAGCGGCTTCGCCGATCTGCATACCGGCGCGGGTTTCGCAAAAAGGCCGGCATTGATCGTAATCATAAAGAAGCAGGCTGGCGAATCCATGCAAAGTCATGTTCAAAAGCGGATCAAATCCGACAACGATTGCCCGACGGATTCTTTCCCGTTTTATAAGATCGGCGGCAACAACCAATGCGTGTGAGCTTGAAACACAGGCCATGCTGAAAGTCAGCGCCATGCCGCTGATGCCGTATTTATTGGCAATGATATCAGCGACCTCACCTGCGCCCCGGTTGCGGCAGGAAATATCCGGTGATTGCTTGCCGGTGTTTTGGCGTAGAGCTTCGGTAAATTCATATTCGTTGCGGATGAAGAGTCCGCCTGTTGTTCCGACCAGAACACTGGATTCGGCAATTTCTGCGGCGGAAAGTCCAGCCATTGAAAAAGCTTCAGCAAGCGCGCTGTGCAGCATGGCCATTGATTTATCCAGAGGATTGCCGGAATAGGAGACTTCAAAAGCCTTAAATTCAGGGTTGATTAAATGTGAGGATTTGCCCACCGCCGCCGGCGGCGCTTTGCCCGCTATCAAATTACGTGCCGAATCAGCAGCGCTCCAGCCCAGAGAGGTTACTGCGCCCCAACCACTCACATAAATATCCCTTTCGTTCATC
The DNA here is from genome assembly GCA_050011015.1 of Smithella sp. Lineage (GTDB taxonomy): Bacteria > Desulfobacterota > Syntrophia > Syntrophales > Smithellaceae > Smithella. Next base: position 7,191 of record JBEKJX010000070.1, on the reverse strand, counting down.
TTTTAACCTTTGGCGCGTTGATGATAAAGTCGGCCAGCGTGTCAAATGATTGCATTGCCTTGGCCGCCGTTGAAGCGTTTTTTAACTCCACGCCAAACTGATATCTTATTTCCATGGCAATTTCCATAGCATCGAGACTGTCCAGCTTAAGCGGGCCCGGTCCGCCGATAAAGGGAACAGCGGTGGGCACGTCATGTGGCTTCACGTCTGTAATTTCACATGCCCGGATAATCATTTCTTTAATTTTATAAATCAACTCTTCTTTCGATGATACATTCAACTCTTTTAATTTCTGGTTTACATCCATTTTACTTTCCTCTTCGCTATATAAAAACAAGCCAACGCGAAAAGCGTTAAGACGGCTAATTTCGGTAAAATAAAACTAAAGGACACATCGCGTAAAAATACATCCAGATAAGCCTGATGCGCCCAGTACATCGGTGAGATCATGGCCAGCGTTTTTATTACCGGCGGCATAACCACGTATGGCACCATGATGCCGCCGAAAGCTCCCATCAGAACCGCCCCTGTGGCCGCCAGCGCCGAAGCCTGCTCCGCAGAACGCGCCAGCGCAGCCACCATTACGCCAAAGCCGGTTGATGCCGCGGCGACGATAAGGGTGACCGGTATTAAATGCCACGGATGTGCTCCCAGTGTGAAAGGAAATGTAATCATCAGAGGCATTATGTAGACGCCGACAATAAGCATTAAAGCAAACTGAATCAGATTAATCAAATAATAAGGAATGAGTTTGCCCAGAATAATAAGATTGACCCCTACCGGGTAAGTGAAAAGCCGTTGCAAAGTGCCGTCATTCTTTTCCCGTAAGAAACCGATAGACATGGGAATGGCTATAAAAAACATGGCGAAGATTGACCAGCCGGGAACGCTGTGTTGCAGAGGGCCGGGGAGTCCTTTATTTTTCTTTGTTTTTTCAACAACAAAATTGGAAGCCATGGTTTCAATATCATCTATTCCCATGATCACTTCGGCAGTCAGAGTGGTAATGAGTGAACGGGTGGCGGCTTTATAACCGGCGTCAAGAACGGGATCAAATTCGATTTCCACCGGTTTTGTGCCATCTTCAAAGCCCTCCGGTATAAAAATTACCGCGTGTGCTTTACCGTATTCGAAAAGTTTGTCGTTGTCAAAGCCAACCGGCCGTTCGACTCTCTTAATCAGTTTGTTGCCGCTTATTTTCTTTTCCAGCAAGATGGACTTGGGAGATCTGCCGGCGTTTTCAATAACAAGCAGAATCTGCCGACCGCCTAATTTGTCCTGATAAACTCCCTGAAGCGCCAAAGACAGAAAAATAATCAGCGCTACAGGCATGATAAATAAAATTGGAATGGTCTGGCGGTCGCGCAATAAAACCAGTATTTCTTTTCGGATTAATTCTTTTAATTGTTTGAAAATCAATTTATGCCGGCCTCAATTAATTAGTTTTCGTCACGCAACCCGTGTCCGGTCCGTTCCAGAAAGAAATTTTCCAGATTACCGATTTGGTTCATATCGCCCGAAAAGATCATAGATCCCCTGTCCAGCATCGTTATTTTTGAACACAGGCGCTGTGCTTCATCCATTACGTGTGTGCATAAGACAATCGCCATTCCGGCAGAATTCATTTTTTTTAACGTTTCATAAATATGGTGGCGGCTTTGCGGATCAACTCCCACAGTTGGTTCGTCCAGCAGCAAAAGCCGGGGTGAATGTAAAAGCGCCACGGCCAGATTCAAGCGGCGCAACATGCCGCCGGAATAAGTGGATATTTGTTTTCGCGCGTAAGCCCCAAGCCCCGTTTCCTCCAATACTTCCCTTGAACGTTTTTTCAAGCGCTCCCGGGATAACCCGGCCATGACGCCAAAGATACGCAAATTTTCCACTGCGGTCAGGGACGCGAATAGTGATACCGGTTGAGGCGCGTAACCGATGGAGCTTAACGCTTCCTTGTCATCGTTTTTATGGCCATAAATATTTATCCTGCCTTTATACCCCCGCAATTGTCCGGTAATCAGGCGCATCAGCGTGGTCTTGCCCGCGCCATTGGGTCCCAGAAGCGCGTGAATCTCCCCGGAATCCACCGACATGGAAAAATCACGCAGAACGTATTCGGAATCTCCGGCGGCTGATTTATCCGCCGACGGATTGTAAGAAAAAGTTATTTCCGAAATATCCAGCGCCTTCATGCTTTTAACTTTCCAGTGACATCACGCAGATTTTTAAAAAGTATTTCCTCACGCGCCGCGCACGTAAGCATTAAATCGCTTACCTTATCAAAAGTTTCTCCGGAGTGGCCTCTTTGTTTAATAATGCGCGCGGAAACAACGGCAAACTCGCGCCAGATATCGCCGATAGATGTCATTTCCAGCGATAACCGGGCAAGATCATCAGATCCAAAAAGTTCGGAAGCTTCCTGTAGAAAAGCCGCGTACATAAAACGAAAACCGGCGCCGCCCGTTCCAACCTCTTCCTGCATACGGACAATATTGGCCAGATGACGGCAAGCTTCATCGAAACCAAGTTTCCGGGGACTGTTTTTGATCTTTTTTGCAAGGTAGCGCATTCCCTTTACGCCAAAAATCGGGAGAGGAATTTTCAGCATCATGTTGCAGGTATCCCTGATGCCTTTGATGCAGGCTCCCCTGATATCCAAATTTTTGGGCATTTCTTTGATAGAATACATGAATCCGTGCGGTTCCAGCGGACCACGCGCGAAGCGCGCCCTTTCCAGATCGTCAGCCGGACAATCCACCGGATGTTCCAGTATCGGATCACTGACGCGGAAGCCATTTTCAATCTCTCGCAGGACGATCAAATTATGTCCGTTGAACTGAAAACGAAAACGGCGAGGGAAATAGGAAAGCCAGTAAATGTTCGTAGTCAGACCGACAATTTTCCCCTCTTTCAGCCTGAGGCGTAATTCATTCATGCCTTTTTGCGGATTACGAAAACGCTTTGTTGTAAATTTTACTCCCAGGCGTTTGCCGGCTTTGCGAAAAATAGCGCCGGGCTGAGACCTGAATGTCGTAATCGGCAATCCGACCATTTTTACAAAAGGAAGATGGCCGAAAAAAATACCGCTGCCGATGCCAAAAATAAGCTGTTCGCTGATATCGAATCCCTGATCCCGCAGTAAAGCGGAAGTAACGCCGCTTTCGCAGTGGGCAGCATGGTGATGGACAAAAAGCTTCCCACTGGCTGTTGTTTCTGTGATCATTATATAATTAATCCCTTCCCTCAATTTATTCGTGTAACTACCATTTCAAAAGCAAAACACATCGGAATTGGCAGTTTGAATAATCCGGCAAATGGAGAAAATAAAGACTACCGCTTGCCATAGGTTTCATTCCCGTGGTTTCCCGGGTACACTTTTTAATTCCTGTTCGGTTATTGCCAGCGCCAATACATAACGCTTTATAACGGGAGATTTAAGTTTGGCGAAAATTTTGGGGTGAAAATGACGCTTTACCCGGAAACTGAATATGCCTGCTGTTTTGGCCAAAATTTCCGGCGTCATTTGTCTTAGTTCCATATAATATGCCAGCGGACTTATTAATCCTTTAATTACTTTCTGCCTTGTTTCCTCCAGCCTGTTTTTCAACTCATCTACAGCCAGACCATTTACCACGTCTTCCGCGTTCCAGCCCGAACTGGGAACGATTACATATTTCCCTTCATCATTAAGCGCGTAACAGGCGCGCTTATTGCCCTCGTAAAAAGAAGTTTCGTCTTGCGGAACTTCGTTGATCTTCATTTTATAACCTCAGAAGAAATTTTAATATCTTCTTATACTAATTTTTACGGGGCGGAAAGCAAATTCTGTTTCGCCGGTATTATTTGTTTTTATTGGTTATTATCCGATGAACGGTTCAAAATGATGCCACTCAAAAGGATGCTCGGCGGAGAAACGGGCAAGATCGGCTGCATAAGTCTGCGCTGATTCCTGTACCGCTTTTTTTCGATCCGTGCGCGAGGCGGCCAAAACCTTTCGTCCTTTGGAAACTTTAATATGATATTTCCCCAAAGCTTCCTGATAAACGAAAAAAGTCATCAAAGGCGCACCCGTCATCAAGGCGAATAAATGAGGCGTATCCGGCAGATGCGCTTCATGCCCCAGGAAATCCACTGTGACATAACTCTGCTTGCCCCAGAGACGGTCACCCGCCATGGACACAATTCCACCTTCACGCAGGAAATTGATTCCCTCGATTAAAGCAAAAGGTGATTTTTCATCTTCTGATGTCGCCACGATCCTGATTCCGCTTTTTGCCAGGATCTTTTTTTGAATATGCTCAATCTGTTCTTTGTGCTTTGCTCCCAGATAAAGCATAATCGGCAGTCCTTTTTTGTTTAGCGTTTGCGCGGCCAGTTCCCAGTTGCCGATATGCGACATCAGCAGAATCGCGCCCGTTTTTTTCTGCACCGCCTCTTCCAGATATTCCCAGCCTTCTTTGACATATTCAATATCTTCTTCATCGAAGTGGATGAACCGGTGAATGTAGACATCGGTAAATTTATGATACTGTTTCCATGCACAATAGGAATGATATAGAAAGCTGCGGCTCGGGAATAAAGCGCGATAGAATTTGCAGCTATCCGCCACACGTGTCGGAAACAGGAAAAAATATGCGGTGGCTATAAACCAGGAAAATGTACGGAAAAACCACATTCCGAACTTTCGGGAAAGATAAATCGCTATTTTATAAGATAATTTCTTCATTTTATTTATCAGCGCGAGGCATGACATGGATGCCGTGGCGATCTAACATGTCAAAAAAGAGATTACTTTTTCGCTTCGCTCGCCGCAATAACGGTCATTTATTGTCATTGCCCGGCTTTGCGCATATCGCTATGTTTTCTTTCCCACAAACCATTTTTCTTCACCACCGGAGACTGACGAAGCATGAACCTTGACATCAAATCCGGAAGCGGTCATGAAACCGGCAATTTCTGTTTCCGGACGGAATCGTTTTCCCATACCCGCCATTTTTAAGCGAGCCGCTTCAATCCAACGTTTCCAGGGCACTTTTCTTTCCGAGGGAATAGTCGCGCGGATTAAAAGCGTGCCGCCGGTTTCCAGTTTTTCATAGATGCGGTGCAAAACCAGTTTTAATTCTTCATTATCAATAAGATGCAGCATATCCAGCATGAGCACGTAATCAACAAGCCCTTCTAAAGCAGGTAAATCCGGGGCGCGGCCTATTTGAACGTTGCCGCGTTTGCCAATGGCATAAGAGGCGTTCAATACGCGTACTTGATCCGGTTCCAGGCCGTAAACTTTAGCTTCGGGATAAATTTCCAGAAGCCAGGTTGCGGGAATTCCGTATCCGCAGCCGATATCAATAATCCTTTTGGGATTTTGCACATACTTGTCCAACTCTTTAAACATCGGGTCTATCATCATTTTCATGCGGGCGAAAACCCGCGGATAAGCGGCCAGATGCCTGTAGCGTAAAACCGTCCGGCGCAAATGCTCTTTAGAGCCAACCGTAAAAGGGCCGCCGGGATAGGTAACCGAAGCAAATATGTTTTTTATCAATACAGGCAAAATGAAATACGCGCCCAGAATGGAATAGCCGACTCCCAGAAGAGATGTGATGCCGATGCTTCTGAGAAGCGCATGGCTGGCAAAGGCCAAAACGCCAAAGCCGATTAATGTTGTAAAAGAGGCCAGAAACATGGCCAGTTTAACCGTATCCATTTCCGGCAGATGTTCATCATGATAGCGCTGATAGAAGCAGGCATAATAAATGGAGTAATTGATTCCCATGCCCATGATAACAATCCACAACATGATGCCGGGGATATCCAGCGGATGACCGATCAATTTCAACGTGCCCAATGTGGCGACAAGAGCAAAGGCAATAGGTGCGAGCACGGCAAGCGCGATGAGCCAATCCAGGTAATATATGAAGACGATAAGTGCAGTGCCGATGCCGATAATGATCGCGATTTGAATAAAAATATTTTTCAGAAAATCTCCCAGCCTTTTGTTAAATAAACCAACATCAAACAGTTTAGCCAATCCCGTGGGAATCAGGCGGGAGAAAAAATCCTCCGCGTTGTAATTTTTGCCGGTGTTCAGCAAACTCAGTTGCGTGAAACCTGCGACACTTTTGGCAATTCCCATCATTTCAAAATATTTATCCGGTATTTCGAAAGTTCCCGATTTTTCCTGATGAATGGTTTTCCAGAATGGTTCAAAAGCTTCCGGCTTAAAACCATTTTCCAGCGCCGCCGCATTCAGATCACGCTTCAACGCGGCCACGCGTTCCTTATTCCAAAATGCACGCCAGGCGGAAAAATTGGTCCGGGCTGACTCCGCTGACGGAAATAAAACCGAAGGAAGAAACACGGGAGATAATTTTTCCTGCCGCACATCAGCGGACAGCCAGTTCATTAATTGATCATTTTTTTTCTGCAATTCGTCAATGTCTTTTGCTTCCAGAAAAACATAGCATTTGCCGGAAAAGTCACCCCATGCCTGCAGGGTTTTTCCCGCATCCAGTGACTTTTGAGTTACGGAATTCATCGCGTTAAGATCGACATTGAACTTAGGCCACGCGAACAACAACATGATTAAGCCCAGAACAATTGCCGCAATCAACTTCCATTTCGCGGGAGAGGCAATTTTTTTTATGGCATTAAAAAGCAGAGGATTACTTTGACGAGTTGCTGCGGGCATCGTCGGAAAGATTATCGGGAAAACAAAAAGAACAAAGATAAGCGCGAAGAAAACTCCCAAAGCGGTAAAGACGCCAATTTCGGCCAGAATTTTAAAATCGCTGATCAGCAGTAAAAGAAACGACCCTACAGTTGTCAGCACTGCCAGAAGTTCCGCCGGCCACACCGTCCTTGTAATTTTTCTGCCGTATGTTTCATGGGGTTGATCCAGAAAAAGCAGATAGGTAATACCCAGATCAACGGTAAAACCCATAATGGCGCCACCGAAACCGACCGCCAGCATCGATATGGATTTGAATAAAAAGGAGCAAACAAAAAGAGCGGCAATCGCTCCCACCGTTGACGGAAGCAGCGCCAAAAGGCCGATGAGCGGACGGGGAAAAGCAAAAATCAGCAACAGCGCGATTCCCAGTGTTGTCATAGTTATGGCCAGCCGGGTATCACGCTTAGCGATAGTTTCGTTATCGAGCGCCGCGCGATACGCGCCTGCGGAGGTCAGCGTATACT
>JBEKJX010000069.1:0-11495 GCA_050011015.1 Smithella sp. | reverse complement strand
ACAGCGGAATAAATATCCGTTTTGATTGCCCATATCCAGAGATTGAGCAATTTACCCAGGTTTTTTAACTTACGGCTTTGACCTTCCATGATTTTATCCATCACCCGATCGATAATCCAGTTGGGAGTGGAAGCGCCTGCTGAAACTCCAATACGATTATAGGGACCTAGATTAATATTTCCCATTTCTGCCGGAGTTTCGATTTGAAAAGTCGAGGATTGTTGTCTTTGGGCCAGGTCAGCCAGCCTTCTGGTATTGGCGCTGTTTTTTCCGCCAACGATAAACATAGCGTCCATTTCACCAGCCATTGCTATAACTTCCGCTTGCCTTTGTTCAGTTGAAGAGCAAATCGTGTTGAATACAACCGCCTTAGGGAAGTTTTTCTTTATTTTTTCAACAATCTTGCCGTAATTAATTGAATCTTGAGTGGTTTGAGCGACAACACATATTTTATCAAGGGAGGATAATTTATCCACCTCTTCCAAAGTGGATAGAATAATGCCCCTCCCGCCGGCGTAACCTAAAAGACCGTCAACTTCCGGATGTTCCTTATCGCCGACGATCACCACGGTATAATCAAGAGCAGTATGCTTTTTGATGATGGATTGCACATACCCGACTTTAGGACAGGTTGCATTTACAACCTTAATGCCGCTTTCCTTAATTTTTTTCCTTTCATCCGGAGCAATACCATGAGCGCGAATTATCAAAATAGCATTTTGACTGTCCTTTATCTCTTCGATACTTTCAACAGGTTTAACGCCGCGGCTTTTGAGTAATTCAATTGTTTGCGGGTTATGAATCAAAGGACCGTAAGTATAAATAGGACGGCGGGTTTCATGCTGCGCTATATCCAGCACAATATCCACGGCCCTGCGCACGCCCATGCAAAAGCCTGCTGTCCTGGCGAGTTTAATTTCCATTTTGCTCTTTCTTTCGCGCTAAAATAAAAAATTCCCTGTTGCCTTCCGGGCCTAAAACAGGCGATGCACAAGTTCCTTCAACCTCCAGATTCAGAGATTCGCAAAATCCGCCGATATCCTGCAATATGCGATTATGAACAGCGTCATCTTTAACCACTCCATGGCTCCCCACTTCTTCCCTTTTGGCTTCAAACTGCGGTTTAATCAGCGCCAGAATTCTCGCCCCGTCCGCCAGAAATTTTAAAACAGACGGAATAACAATTTTCAGAGAAATAAAAGATGCATCGATTGTGGCCAGGTCGATCCGTTCGTCCAGAGCAGCGCCGTCATAATAACGGATATTCGTGCGTTCGATGACGACCACGCGTTTGTCCTGGCGCAGCTTCCAGGCTAACTGGCCATAACCGACATCAAGAGCATAAACTTTTCCGGCGCCTGCCTGCAAAAGGCAGTCTGTAAAGCCTCCCGTGGAAGCCCCGACATCAAGGACGACAATATTTTCAACATTTAGTTTGAATTCTTTTAAGGCAGCTTGCAGTTTTAATCCCCCGCGGCTTACATAGGGATTGTCTTGACCCTTTATTTGTATTTCAGCATCAACCGCGACGGGCGCTGCCGCTTTATCCAGATATGTTTCATTAATTTTCACCGCACGGGCAAGGATCAGCGCGCGGGCTTTTTCCAACGTGGGCGCGATGCCGCGATCAACGAGCAACTTGTCCAGACGAATTTTTTGAGTGGCCATATTCTTTGATACCATTCTGCTTTTAAGAAATAATGAAAGCGATTTGGTATAATTAGAAATTATTCAATGCCGGATTGTCCCGCCAGCATGTCTTTTATTGCCCGAATAATACCTTCTTCGTCAATTCCGTACTTATGGCGCTGCTCGACCTGTGTGGCATGTTTAACAAATTCATCGGAAATACCCAATCGCTTGACCCAGACGCCGGTGACACCTTCTTCGGCCAATAATTCTAAAACGGCGCTGCCGAAACCACCCTGGAGCATGTTTTCTTCAACCGTAATAATTTTTTTAATGGATGCCGCCGTTTTCAAAATCAGTTCTCTGTCGAGAGGTTTCACGAAACGGGCGTTGATCACTTTAATATTAAATCCTTCCCCGGAAAGCCGCCTGGCCGCCATCAGCGCCGGATTTACCGCCGAACCGATAGCGATAACAGCCAGATCAGACCCGTTTTGCAATACTTCCCCTTTGCCTATTTCCAGAGTCTTTGGTTCATCGTCAAGAATGGCCCCTACTCCTTTGCCCCGGGGATAACGCAACGATACCGGATGACCACAGTCAATAGCCGTTTTGAGCATGTGTTGCAATTCATTCTCGTCTTTGGGCGCCATTACAATTATATCAGGAATGGAACGCAAATAAGAATAATCCAGCAGCCCCTGATGAGTGGCGCCATCTTCGCCAACAAGCCCGCCCCGGTCAATGGCGAAAACAACAGGCAGCTTTTGCAGGCAAACATCATATACGATCTGATCGTAAGCCCTCTGCAGAAAAGTCGAATAAATGGCCACGACAGGAACAAATCCTTCGACTGCTAAACCGGCGGCAAAGGTTACCGCATGTTGCTCTGCGATGCCCACGTCATAAAAGCGTTTAGGGAATTCCTTGCAAAATTGATCGAGCCCGGTGCCATCACACATTGCGGCGGTAATAGCTACTATGCGGGAATCAGCCTGCGCCAGCTTAACAATAGTACTTCCGAATACTTTCGTATATGTTGGAATATCAGACGGGGGAGAAATGGTTTTACCGGTTTTCACGTTAAAAGGCGATACTCCGTGATAGCTCAGCGGATTTTCTTCAGCAAACCGGTAGCCCTTGCCTTTTTTTGTGATTACATGAACAAGCACAGGGCCGGTTAACTCTTTGATGTTTTCAAAATTTTTAATGAGATACTTCAGGCGGTGTCCTTCCAGCGGTCCTACATAAGTGAATCCCATTTCTTCAAAAAGCGCTCCGGGAACCATAAATGTTTTCATGGATTCCTCTATCTGCCGGGAAAATTTGACCAGGGATTCTCCAATGCCGGGAATGCTGTTAAGAAAGCTTTTAATGTCCGCTTTCAATGTGGTTATTGTATGGCCGGTCATCACCCGATTGAGATAGGAAGACATCGCGCCGACATTGGAAGAAATGGACATTTCGTTATCGTTTAAAACTATGATCATATTTTTTTTACGATCTCCCACCCAGTTCAATCCTTCAAAGGCCATTCCCGTGGTCATGGAGCCGTCGCCAATAACAGCTATTATTTTACTGTCATCGCCTTTTAAACAACCGGCTTCGGTAAATCCCGCGGCGGCGGAAATGGAGGTTCCGCTGTGGCCGACATCAAAAACATCATAGAGGCTTTCTTCTCTTCGGGGAAATCCGCTAATGCCATTTTGTTTGCGTAAATTGGCAAAAATGTCTTTGCGTCCGGTAATGATTTTATGCGCGTATGCCTGATGGCCGACATCCCAGATAATCTTATCCTGCGGCGTATTGAAAACGTAGTGGAGAGCCAGTGTTAATTCCACTGTTCCTAAAGACGCGGCCAGATGGCCTCCACGGGAAGAAACAACATTAATAATCAAATCTCTTAATTCCTGGGCCAGAGTATTGAGCTGGGCAGTATTAAGTTTGCGAATATCCGCGGGGAATTCCACATTTTCCAAAACACTGTAATTTACTGTTTCCTGTTGCTTTACCAAAACAAAATCCTTTCTATCAATATAAGGAATACCACTTCTAAATCGAAGTGGCATCGCTCATGACTTTCTTTCCATGATATAGCGCGCAATGACAATAAGCGGCATAGCCCTCTCATCAAAACCTGATAGACTCGCTACTGCCGCGTCTATATATTTTGCTAATTTTTCTTTCGCCAGTTCCATGCCCAGCAAAGAAGGATAGGTTAGTTTGTTATGAGCGGCATCACTGCCGGTTTGCTTGCCCATCAATTCGCGGTCCCCTTCGACATTTAAGATGTCATCCGCTATCTGAAAAGCCAGCCCCACATTTATTCCGTATTCTGCCAGAGATTGAATTTTATCTTTGTGGGCGTTAAAAATAATGGCTCCCGACTTTACCGAGGCAACAATTAACGCTCCCGTTTTGCGCCGGTGAATTTCCCGCAGTGTGATTTCGTCGGATTCGGATTTTCCCAAAAGCACATCAAGGGCCTGACCGCCAACCATGCCGCAAATTCCGGCCGCATACGCAATTTCCTGTATAACCGCCAAACGCCTTTCCGCAGAGAATCCGGATAATCTGACTTTTTCCGCGCGGGATAAAAGAACAAAAGCCTCCGTAAGCAGCGCGTCACCGGCCAGGATGGCTATATCATCTCCGAAAGCCTTATGACAGGTGGGCTTGCCGCGCCGGAAATCATCGTCATCCATTGCCGGCAAATCATCATGAATGAGGGAGTAAGCATGAATTAATTCCAAAGCGCAGGCAACCGGCATGGCCGAAGCCAGATCGCCGCCAACCGCTTCCGCAGCCGCCAGGCAGAGAATGGGCCTGATCCGTTTTCCTCCGTTAAAGACGCTGTAGCGAACAGCCTCATATATCTTTGCAGGAATATCGTCTGCCGGAAGATAATGTTGCAGCGCTTCTTCCACAATTTTCTTCCTGTCCTGTAAATACGCTTTTAAGAATCCTTCATCATCTTCCATCGCTTTGGTCTCCCTCAAAACGCTTTACCTGCAGGGAATCTTCTTTCCCCAAAAGCATTTCGACACGCCGCTCCGCTTCTTCTAATTTAGCCGTACACAAGCGAATGTTTTTTATTCCTTCTTCAAAAGATTTCAAGGCTTCATCTAAAGGCATATCGCCGGATTCCATCTTCCTTACTATGTCTTCCAGTTTTTCCAAAGCGTCTTCAAATTTTTCTTTTGCCATAATTACCCCTGAAATATTTTTTCTATTTTAGCGTTACAATTACCTCTTGCTAATTGGATATTGACATCTTCCCCTACGCTGAGGTCAGCCGCTTGCCGGACAATCATGCCGCTTGAAATGCTGCGTGTAATGCTGTAACCCCTCTGCAAGACTCCCAGAGGATTCAAAGATTCCAAAACAGCGGAGCTCTTTCGTAACCGCTCTTTGAGCGCCGCCAGGCGGCCGGATAGATTGTTGAATAAATCCTTTTGAATATTTTTTAATAAAATTTTTCTTTCACTGATTTTTCCTGCCGGGTTCTGGTGCAAAAGCCGCAATTGAAGTTGTTGAAGTTCATTATTAAGGTTTTTCTTTTCATGATAAAAAGCCGACCCGAGTCTTTCTTTAAGGTCATCCAGATTAATTTTTAAATTAATTAAAAACCGGCGCGGATCTTTGAGCCTTTCCTGTAATCCGGCAACTTCATTTCTCTTATCTTTCAGGCAGCGGCAATAACCCGCTATCATCCTCTGTTTCAGAATATTAATCTTCTCGATTAACTCCATCCATTCCGGCACAATTAATTCCGCAGCGGCAGAGGGCGTGGGCGCTCGAAGATCGGCCACAAAATCACAAATAGTGAAATCCGTTTCGTGACCAACCGCGGATACTATGGGTATCGGCGAACGGAAGATTTCCCGCGCCAAAGCCTCATCATTGAAAGGAGCCATATCCTCCAGAGATCCTCCTCCCCGGGCGATGACTATTACATCAACTGTTCCATGAGATTGTAAATTGCGCAGCGCCTGAATTATTTCGGCTGCCGCTTCATTCCCCTGCACCCGCACGGGAGCAATTAATATATCCGCCATGGGAAAACGTCGTTGAGTTATATTTAGAATATCCCTGATCACAGCGCCTGTAGGTGAAGTCACCACGCCAATTTTTTTAGGCAGAAAGGGAATTGCTTTTTTATGGCGTTCATCAAATAATCCCTCCGCAAAAAGCCTGGCTTTGAGTTGTTCAAATGCTTTTTGCAAAGCGCCGACGCCAAGAGGTTCAACTGATTCAACAACAAGCTGATATTCTCCGCGCGGCAGATAAACGTTGAGGCGCGCCCGGCACAAAACTTTCAAACCCTCTTCCAGTTCAAAATTGGTCCTCCGTTGATATGTACCGAACTTATGAAAAAATACCGCCTTAATCTGGCTTTTATCATCCTTCAGCGTGAAGTAAATATGTCCGGATTGCGGCCGCCGCAGATTGGAAATCTCGCCTTCAACCAAAACAAAATCAAAACTCTCCTCCAGGAGAAATTTAATGTTATTATTGAGTTGTGAAACTGTGAGAATTTCGTTCATCGGCACAATCCTAGTCCTTAAGTTCAGAACTACCAGATATTGGAAGGTAAAACAAGATTGAAATTAGTAATGTTATTGATCTCAACATTTTATTGACATACACGCATCGCTTCTCTACAATCCATCATCCAACAGCCAGGTTTTCATAAAGACAAACCTTGAAAACGGTAAGTTTGAGATTTAAATTACAGGAGTTGCATAGTGTCAGCATATACAGCACCAGAAAAAATTCCGGTGGTTTTATTGTACAATGTTAATCCGGAATGGACCCAGGATGAAAAAGACGAGGTGATCAGGCTCTCTACACAGCTTAGTGACGCTCTTATAAGCGCAGGACACCCGACATTTCCTGTTCCCATCACGGACGGCGATATTGCCCGTAATCTCAAGCCTTTCGATCCTGCCCGATATATCATTTTCAATTGGTGCGAAGGGCTTCCGGGCATTGAAAACAGTGAACCGCTGGTGGTAAAACAACTGGAAATATTAGGCTATACCTTCACCGGCGCTGATTCCGAGACGCTTTCGCTTGCGTATGATAAATACCGCGTAAAAGTCATTTTGGATAAAGCCGGAATTCCAACACCGGCCTGGCGAATTTGTAATTCCCCTGACATAAATGATTGGAAATCATTTCCGGCTATTGTTAAACCGCAGAATGAACATTGTTCCGCGGGCATTACGCCTGAATCCGTTGTGATGAATCAAACGGATCTAAAAAATAGAATATCATTTGTTCTGGACAAATATTCCCAACCGGCGTTGGTCGAGGATTTCATCGATGGACGCGAGTTTCACGTTTCTGTCTGGGGTAATGATAAATTAACGGTGCTGCCCGCAGCGGAAATGGATTTTTCTTGTTTCGGTAATATAAAAGACAGGCTCTGCACTTATGACGCGAAATTTATTCCAGGTTCTCGGCATTACGAAAAAATTGAAACCCTGTTGCCCGCCCCTCTTACGAATGACGAAAAAAAGGCTTTGGAACAGGTTTGCGGCAGCGCCTATCGGGCGACCGGATGCAGAGATTACGCCCGCATGGACATCCGTCTTCGGGATCATATCTTTTATGTTCTGGATGTTAATCCCAACGCGGATATCAGCTCGGATGCCAGCATGGCCTGTGCCGCAGAAGCCGACGGCATCAGTTATGCCCAAATGGGAAGCCTTATTGTGCGCATGGCCGCGCAAAGACATCCGGTCCTGCGAAAACTGCTTTAATGTGGATATCTCTCTAACAACTATTGCCCAAATAATATCCATTGGAGCGGCCACTGAAAGTGTTTGGGCTATCAGTCTTTGCAAAGCACAAGGCACGCAATTTCAATTACTGGAGCCGCATCCGAATGTTTGCAGTCGTCTAAAGGCGCCCGCTGCATAAAGGTTTTTAATTCGGCTTGCGATACACACCCTACCGTGGTTCATCTTTTACCAGAAAGATTGAACAGGGCATTCTCCGGATGATGGCATCATTGCTGCCGCTAATAAGAAAATGTTCTGCGCGGCCTGCCTGCTGGGCACGCAAGATAAGCAGATCAATTTTTTCATCTTCAATAGTTTTCAGGATTTCTACAACCGGATCACCCTCCTTAATAAACTCCCGGATCGTCATACCTTTCTTTTTTTCGCTGTTAATAACATTATCCAGTTCTTGCTTTATTCTCTGCAAATCTTTCTTGCGCTCTTCGATAAGCGATATCATGGGCACACTCCATCCCTGAAGCCAGAACGTATTAACGATGTGAATCACGGAAAGCTCGGCTTTATATTTCTCCGCCAGCGACACTCCATAACGGATAGTTTTTTTACAAGATTGGGTCATCCAGCTTACAACAAGAATACGGTTAATCTCTTCCATGTACTGCCTCCTGATTTTTAATAAAGTAGAAAATAAATTGAAACTCTCCCGAGGCAAGCCCCGGAGAATCTTCGATTCTTAAAGTAAATTATAATTCTGTCTTCCTTTTTTGATGTCATCGAGGACATCGGCGATTACTTCTCCTTGTCAAATTTTGTTGTCATGCGTATCGGTTGTTGAGGCCGTGATTGGTAAAATGTGCTTTTGGGAGACACGAGCCACTCTCCCGTGCTTTCAACGGTGCTGACTGTCCAGTTGTCCAAATCGGCAACGATGCTGCGAACCTTTGGAATCTGCGCTATTTCCCGGAAAATCAGATCGATGTCGGTCAATTTGTAATCCGGTTTCAACGTTTTAACGAGCGAACCCGAAAGATAGACCACTTTGTTTGTACAGGAAATTGAAATTAATTCCAGATTGGCCCGATGACGGGTCAGGACGTTGCGAACCAAATGGTTCATCTCGTAGCGCGACGGAATGTGCCCATGAGTGTTTTGCATATATGACTTTCTCCATGACTTATGCTTTCGATAGCAACAGGTCATGTTCAAATCTGTGCGCATCTACTTGGCAAACGCTTCTTCTTCGTCGTGAGTGTAATACTGAAAAGCGATTGCCTGTTCAGAAAACGAAAGGGAAATTCCGAACATGGATGTATATTATCATGTTTATTTTTTCTTGCAACAGGTATGAAATAGATTCTTTTAGTTTCATTGAATCACGCAAGTCAAACTCCTGACAAAAACAGATATCCGAAACAGGAGATTCTCTTCGGCAAGTCGTGGAAAATCTCCTATTTTTCAAGTATTAATTTATAATAACCATGAGCTTTGTTATGCACGGTAAAAGGCATTAAGAGAACCGCGACGGAGTTCATCAACATATCTTGAGGAAGAATTTTAAGAATTATTTTTGATAAAAACCGATATTTGAAATATTTCCTTGCTAATATCTGAAGCCTGCCAAGATTAGGCATAATCGCTTTAGATAAGTCCGTTGTAACTTTTAGCTTAAATCCTATCTTTCCGGCAATCTCTAACCAGGTGTCAATTTTTTCAGACCTGTTAACAGCCAAAGATTTCTCCGTAATTATTGCTGCCTGAACTAAATTATCAGTCAGGCTCTCAAAACCCGTTTGCCTGAACCCATCATAAAGAACAAATTGTCCTTTGCTTTTAAGAACTCGAAAAATTTCAGATAAGACTTGCCGTGAATCATTGGCATGACAGATTGATTCTAATTCGAAAATAAAATCAAATGAAGAGTCTTCAAAATCCAGCTTGTGAAAATCTCCATAAGCAAACTTTAAGTTTTCAATATGATGTGATTTCCTATTCGCAATGACCAAATGATCATCGGTAATATCAATTCCTGAAAATTTAATTTCAGGTAATTTTTTTGCTAAAAAAACAGAGTTGAATCCCTTTCCACATCCTAATTCTAAAACATTGTTTACTTCCGATTCATTTATTAATTCCAATATTTCATTTAAGGGAGTGTAATAACCTTTTTTATTAAATATACCATCATAGTTTAATGCCATGTGAACGGCGCCTTCATAAGAATGAAAATACTTATAAACAGATCTGCTACTTCGATAGTAATTTATAATACTATCACAATCAATATTCTTATTAATTATATTCTTTGTAAGAAAAACGGAATCAATGTTTTTTAAATAACTATCCAGTTCATTCAAATCAACAACTATCTCTTCACGCATACCGATATTATTTATAATCCTTTTCAAAACATCCCTTTTTTCAGTATGGAAAAACGATGGATAGCGCTCTATTATATTATTTGCCCAGAAGAGCCGGGAGTATTTTTATAAAAACATCGGGGCCGATGCTGAATTCTCCTACAAATGGATAATCCAGGGCTATAATTGTGAAAAGTGCCAAGGCAATCATAGCGGCCAGAGCCGAAGACATAATCAAATGTTCTGTGAAGTTTTCCGTTCCAAAAAGCATGGAAAAGGTGACCGTGATAAAGCTTCCAATAAAGAGGACAATATACAGAATCGGATGAATGCCGCTTCCGGCATAGAGAAGACGCTGCCTTCTCAGCTCACTGGCTTCATTCAATTTCTTGATGGATTCGGCTAAAAATATTTTCTGCGTTTCGCCTTTCGGCTGAAAACTGCCATATAATTTAACTATTTCCCTCTGAAGTTCATCCACCCTGGGACTTTTTTGACCTCTTTCCATTGTCTTCCATTCATCATTTATAATCGCGTAAACATAATCTGTCAGATCACCATTGAGCCGCGCGCGAAATTCTACAGGAAACGGCGTTGTGTTCTGGTTTAAAGAGGCGATGCAATTAGCTTCGCTGCTGGTGATTTCATTGGCTTTGTCAAATTGTTCCCATGTGACGACAACTGTAAATCCAAGAGTAACGGCGTAAATGACACCCAGGGTGGCAAAAATAAAGCCGGCTATATCGTTATGGTTTTTGCAGCGGTTATAAGGATAAAATTTCCGGATAATAATAAGACTGGTGACCGTTGAAAAAACATAGAAAAAAATAATTAAAAAACCAAGCAGAAAAGTAGGTACGTGAACAAGCAGATACTGGATAATGGGCATAATTATCTCCTGATAAATTTGCTCCAGCCGGTTATTCCGATCATAAAAACCCGCTATTTCTAACGGGTCTCTGGACTTTATTGAATTGCCTTGAATTATATTCTGGTGGGATGAGGGGGATAGCATAGAACAGTTAAGTATTCTTAATCATTATATATCTTTTTAATGCTATTTTCCGCATACCCCCAAATATACCCCCAAATTTTGTCTTTCAATACTCAAAATATATCACAGCCAGTGTTTCACTTCAACCGGGAAGAAGATATTCATTCACTGAATCAAAATAAAAAGTTCCGTATTTTCCTTGGCCTAATAACCTGGGCGGGATGATAAAGCATTAATTTGTAATAGCTGATTTCTGTGATTTTGCTGAATAGGTGTGTTGATAATGAGCGTAGCGAATATGAGACACACTTTTTCAGCATCAAAAAATCACAGATATTGAAAGCAGCTATTACATATTAATAACCTCAAGCAGGGCGGGAATTATTTTCATTTTATTATAGACTCTCCACGCATTGTCATATTGTATTGTCGCTATATTTTTATATGGGAGGATTTAATGAATATGGATAGCGGTATTGTTAAGCTGACACGTGAGGAATTGTATCAAATGGTATGGTCAAAACCGGTGACAAAATGGGCCAAGGAATTTGGTCTGTCTGATGTCGGATTTGCCAAGATATGCAAGAAAATGAAAGTCCCATTACCTGGACGTGGTTATTGGGCCATGGTTCAGAAGGGCCTCAAGCTTACTCGGCCAATCCTTAAACCGATCCATGATTCAAAACAGTCAGTGGTCGAAATCCGAAAGAGAACATTAGACGTTGTGAAATCAAAAAGTGCAGATGAAGATGATCCTCTTGTGTT
>JBEKJX010000068.1:0-12637 GCA_050011015.1 Smithella sp. | reverse complement strand
AACACAACCGGTACAGCTGATACGGCCATCGGCAATACGACAGGAACTGTCGGGATAACCGGCAGCACTGTCAATATCAACACAACGAACGCCGCTTCAACAACAAATATCGGAAACACGAATGCTGGCGCCTCGACAGACATTACCGCCGGTGCCAGCAGCGTAAATATCACTAATTCCGGCGTGGCAGTAACAGGCAATACCAGTATAACCGGTACGCTGAGTTCAACAGGAAATACGACGTTGGCTACCAACGCTGGCACTACCAATACCTTTGGCAGCGGCGCAGGTTCTAACAATACAATTGGTAGCTCAACCTCGACTAACGCTATCAATGGCACCACAACGATAGACAGCAACGGCGCACTGGCGGGCGGCAACAGGATTGTTGTTAACAGTTCAGAGATAACAGCTCTTGCCAATGATGGCGGTGGGCTTACAATAAATAACGGCGTCGGCACAACCCCCGGTGTTGTTTCTCTGACTAACAGCACAGGACACGGATTGACTATCAACCCGACTAACACGGTTCTGTCCGGCGGGACCAGTTCTACCTCACTGACTCTGGACAACAGCGGAGCTACCTTTAGCAACAACGGCAGTCCTGCCCGCGTAACCGGCGTTGCCGACGGCGTAAATCAGTATGATGCTGTCAACTACGGCCAGTTGCAAAAATCCTATATGGGTGTTGCTTCCGTGTCGGCTCTGGCGGCAATTCCAAGCACGATGCCTGGAAAGAGATTTGCTATTGGCGCCGGCTATGGTTACTTTGAAAATGAAAGCGCTGTCGCCATCGGCCTGAAGGCAAGCATATTGGATTCCGTCAGCGTATCGGCAGGTGTAGGTCTCAGCGTTGGAAGCAGCAGCGATTCAACTTATACAGCGAATGCGGGAATCTCATTTAGTTTTTAACCCGGCAGGAGACAACGATCAGGTCGAGCCGGAAAGACTCGACCTGATTTAAAACCGGTAACAACAAACCGTTACAATTATAAAAGAGGGGACCGTGAAAATTATTCGCTGTCCCCTCTTTTATTTAATGTTGTACGGCGTACCTTTGAACATATCCTTGAAGCAAGAAAATTATAAGATAATATTTTTGAACTTTTGCAATCTGTTTAATGGCGCAGATCACCGGTAAGGAAAATATCTGTTTTTTATTGTGCCCCCTTCGGGTGGCACTCCCGTATTTTAATACGTTGAGGAAGCCGACGACGCAGCCAACAAAGTTAGCTAAAGAATACGACTTGGTATAAACAAATCAGGGACAGCGGCATTACACAAATGTCACTGTCCCTGAAACTGTTATTGTCGGGCCGATAACTAGGGAGCCGCTACCGTGGTAAAGCTCCACGTATACGTGCCCGCGAGGGGGGTACCCTGGGTGTTTTTTGCGGTGGTCACCGTGCAGGTGTACATCGTATTATTGGCCAGGTTGTAGGTTGGAGTAAAGGTGATTATTGTATTTCCTCCACTCCAGGCAAAGGTTCCGTCCACAGTTGGATTCATAGAGGCAGCAAGTGATGATGTATCCATTGGTTCGCTAAAGGTTACTGAGATCTTAGACGAAACAGCGACATTTGCAGCGCCATCCAATGGGGATTCTGAACCTGTTACTATAGTTGGAGCGGGAAGTAATGTTGTAAAGCTCCATTGATATGCGGCTGACATATAGTTCCCATCGGAGTCTTTTGCGCCGTTACCCACAGTACAGGTGTACGTCATACCCTTGTCCAGGCTGGCGGTTGGAGTAAAGGTCATTGTATTTCCATTCCAGCTAAAGGTTCCTGTTGGGGTTGCGCCATTTATTAGGAACGCGCCCTGTGCAGATGTTTCATCCATTGCCTCGCTAAAGGTTACTGAGATGGCAGGTAAAACAGAGACAGCTGTCGCATTATCAGCCGGGACGTCAAGAGCAGGAATTACGGTTGGTGCAATGTCACTATTGCTTCCTGTTGAAAAGCTCCATTGATATGCGGCTGTTAGGGCGTTCCCATTCAAGTCTTGTGCGCCGGTACCCACAGTGCAGGTGTACGTTGTATTAGAGGCCAAAGAATCCGAAGTGTTCAGAGAGAAAATCATTGTATTTCCATTCCAGCTAAATGTTCCTGTCGGGGTTGCACCATTTATCAGGAACGCGCCTTGTGCAGATGATTCATCCATTGCCTCGTTAAAGTTTACTAAGATGGTAGGTAAAATAGCGACATCTTTCGCACTATCAGCCGGGGTTGTTGGAGATACTACTGATGGGGTAGTTGTACTGGAGGAATATAAAGTTGTAAAGCTCCATTGATATGCGGCTGACATATAGTTCCCGTCGGAGTCTTTTGCGCCGGTGCCCACAGTACAGGTGTACACCGTATCATCATAGGCCAAGGGAGAGGGATTGATTGGAGTAAAGGTCATTGTATTTCCACTCCAGGCAAAGCTCCCTGTCACTTTATTAGCCGAAGCATCCACCATAGAAAACGCAGTTTGTGTAGATGATTCATCCATTGCCTTGCTAAAGGTTACAGAGATGACGACAGTCAAACTATTGACATGTAAAGCCCCATTCTCCGGGATTACCGAAGATATGGTTGGGGGAGTGGTATCGGGGGCAGGGCTGCCGCCAATCGATGAGCACCCTAAAATAAGACTCACAAGCAAAACTGCTGATACGAGCAGAAATAACTTTTTCATAAATCAGGCATCCTTCAGAAAATTCTTATTAGAGGATATCATCGTATGTGATATATTGTAAAATAATACTACTGTCAAAGGGAATTTCGAGTGGAAATAACCGGAAAAGCCCTATTCTTGTCAGGAGTTTATCCCCTTAAAGTAAAATCGTTTTGCTTCTAATGATATTTAATCAATGTTTTATTTCATCGTTATTGTTTAATAAATTATGCACAGAAATATGGCAGAAATATGAAAGAAAAAAGGAAATATCGAATGAATCTCCTCGCCGCAAGCAGCGGGGCATTATGATGAACCATCGCTCTCTTCTTCGTCGCAAGCGACGGGGAATTGGATCGGAAGAGAAAAAGGGACAGCGAATTATTCGCTGTCCCTTTTTTCATTTCCGGCTATTCACTGAAAGTGATAAACTACGTTGCGCGGGTTATATTCTGAGAACTACGCAAGCCTTTCTTTAAGCTCTACGAACTGCTTTTTAAGTCTTTCGGGAAGACGATCCCCAAACTGAGCAAAGTGTTTTTCAATATCAGGGATTTCCGCCCTCCATGCTTCTACATCAATATTAAGCAACTCTTTAATATCTTTCTCATCAATGGCAAGCCCCTTCATATCAAGGCCGTCAACAGTTGGCTGTAAACCTATCGGTGTTTTGACCGCGTCAGTCTTACCGTCTATCCGTTCACACATCCATTTTAACACCCGGCTGTTTTCCCCGAAACCGGGCCAGAGCCACCGGCCATCCGCTGTTTTACGAAACCAGTTCACATAAAAAATTCTGGGTGCATTATCTTTAAGTTTATCTCCCATATCCAGCCAGTGCTGGAAATAATCACCCATGTTATATCCGCAAAATGGCTGCATCGCGAACGGATCGCGCCTTAAATTCCCCACCGCGCCAATATTGGCGGCAGTGGTTTCCGATGAAGCGGTGGCACCCAGAAAAACGCCGTGATCAAAACTATAGGCCTCATTAACCAGAGGTACAACGCCCGCGCGCCGTCCGCCAAAGACAAAGATGTCGATTGGCACGCCTTCAGGCTTTTCCCAGTCCGCGCAGATGACAGGGCATTGAGAAGCAGGCGCTGTGAACCGCGCGTTCGGATGAGCCGCCACTTCTTTATTATCCCCGGGCCAGTCGCGTCCTTTCCAGTCGATTGCGTGTTTGGGAGGCGCACCATCCATTCCTTCCCACCAGATGTCTCCTTTATCGGTCAAGGCGCAGTTAGTAAAGATTACATTTTTCTTTATGGTATCCATAGCCATCGGATTAGAATCATAAGACGTGCCCGGCGCCACGCCGAAAAATCCGGCTTCGGGATTTATCGCGTAAAGCCGCCCATCGGGGCCCATTTTCATCCAGGCTATATCATCACCGACACATTCGCATTTCCAGCCTTCAATGGTCGGCTGCAGCATGGCCAGATTGGTCTTGCCGCAAGCGGAGGGAAAGGCCGCGGCTATATGATATTGTTTTCCTTCAGGATCCGTCAGACGCAAAATAAGCATATGTTCGGCCATCCAGCCTTCCCGTCTGGCCATAGCCGAAGCAATGCGCAAAGCCAGACATTTTTTGCCTAAAAGCGCGTTGCCGCCGTAACCGGAACCATAAGACCAGATTAAATTTTCATCCGGAAAATGGCTGATATATTTTTTCTCGATAGGCGCGCAGGGCCAGGAAACATCTTGTTGTCCTTCAGTAAGCGGAGCGCCGATGGAATGCAGACACGGAATGAATTCTCCTTTCTTGCCCAGCTTTCTGAGAACTTTCTTACCTACGCGGGTCATAATGTGCATGTTGCATACGACGTAGGGGCTGTCGGTTATTTCTATACCAATTTTGGCGATGGGTGATTGAATCGGCCCCATGGAGAAAGGTATCACATACATCGTGCGTCCCTTCATGCATCCATTATACAGAGATTTCATCGTCGCCTTTAATTCATCAGGAGCGACCCAGTTATTTGTGGGTCCGGCTTCCACTTGCTGCGGCGTGCTGATATAGGTTCGATTTTCTACTCTGGCCACATCCGAAGGATCGGATCGAAACAAAAAACTATTCCTTCTTTTTTTGAGTTTTACAGCCATGCCGCTTTTTTCCATCTGCGACATCAGTTCGTTGTATTCCTTCTTGGAACCATCGCACCAATATACTTTATCGGGCGTACACATCCGGACAATTTCTTCCACCCATTTTTTCAATTTCTCGTTTTTTACAATTATTTCCATAAAATTATTTTCCTTGTTTAATTAATCTGAGCGCCGGATCTTTACCATCCGGCGCTCTATGGTTAATTACTTGCGTGACTTTTTCGCTTCTACTTTCACCTTTGACTTTCCTGCAACCTTTTCTTTTGCCTTCGGTTTCGGTAAACTTTTTTTCTCTTCTACAGCGGCCTGAGCGGCGGCCAAACGTGCTATCGGTATGCGATAGGGAGAACAGCTGACATAATCCATGCCCGCGCGGTGGCAGAACATCACGCTGGAAGGTTCGCCGCCGTGCTCACCGCAGATACCTACCTTCAAACCGGGTCTTGATCCGCGTCCCCGTTCAACGCCCAACTGTATCAACTGGCCGACGCCTGCCTGATCAAGAATCTGGAAGGGATCAACGGGAATAATTTTCTTGGCCAGGTATCCGGGCACAAACGCGCCGACATCGTCACGGCTGAAGCCGTAAGTCATCTGAGTCAGATCGTTCGTACCAAAGCTGAAAAATTCAGCTTCTTCGGCAATCTTGTCAGCCAGAAGTGCCGCGCGCGGAATCTCGATCATCGTTCCCACCATATAAGGCATTTTCTTCAAGCCGTATTTCGCGCATACTTCCGGATAAATCTTCTTGACCAATAAAGCCTGATTTCTGAATTCCGCCACATCGCAGACAACCGGAATCATGATTTCGGGAAATGCCTTTTTGCCTTCTTTGATCAACTCCGCTGCTCCTTCCAAAATGGCGCGAATCTGCATCTCGCTGACTTCCGGATAAGTAATGCCAAGACGCACTCCGCGATGCCCCATCATCGGATTGGTCTCATGTAATTTTTCCGCGCGACTGTTGAGCGTATCTATCGAAATGTCAAGACTTTCAGCAAGACGCAAGCGTTCCTCAGGATTATCCGGCACGAATTCATGCAGGGGCGGATCCAGAAGGCGAATGGTTACGGGTCTCCCAGCCATGACTTCAATTGTCTTTTTAATGAATCCTTTGACAAACGGGAACAACTCGTCCAGGGCCGCGCGGCGCTGTTCCTCATTGTCCGAAATAATCATTTTGCGCAGATAAAACAGCGGCTGTTCACTGTTCTCGCCGTAAAACATATGTTCGGTACGGAACAATCCGATGCCTTCGGCGCCGAACTGCACAGCCTTGGCGGCATCTTTCGGTGTTTCGGCATTGGTGCGGATTTTCAGACGCCGCAGAGAATCGCAGAGTTTCATGAAAGCCGCGAAATTTTGATCATCTTCAGCACCGCTGATCATGGGCAGGGCTCCAATGTAAGCGCGTCCTTTGGTTCCATTGAGTGTTACAAAGTCACCTTCTCTGACCGCTTTGCCGTCAACTGTCATTACCTTCTGCTGAATATCAACATGCAGAGTACCGGCGCCAACAATACAGCACTTGCCCCAGCCGCGGGCAACAAGAGCCGCATGCGAGGTCATGCCGCCGCGCGCGGTCAGAACCCCTTCGGCCGCGCGCATGCCTTCCACATCTTCCGGATTGGTTTCCTCACGGACAAGGATGACTTTTTTACCTTCTTTCTTCCAGTCCACCGCAACGTCCGACGTAAAAGCAACCTGTCCTACAGCTCCGCCGGGACCAGCCGGCAGACCTTTGACCAGAAAATCCGCCGAGACCTCGGCTTTCGGATCAACCATCGGATGAAGCATTTCATCAAGCTGTGCCGGGGTCACGCGGGAAACCGCTTCGGCGGCGCTGATTATCTTCTTTTTATACATCTCCACAGCCATGCGCACCGCAGCGGGACCGTTGCGTTTGCCCGTGCGGGTCTGAAGCATCCAGACGCGGCCGTCCTGAATGGTAAATTCCAGGTCCTGCATATCTTTAAAGTGAGCCTCCAGCCTATTGCGGATAGCATTGATTTGAGCATAAGCCTTGGGCATAGCCTTCTCCAGAGAGGGATGTCCTTCGACATCGTCTACCTGGCGGGTTTCTTCGTTTATAGGATTGGGTGTGCGGATACCCGCGACAACATCTTCACCCTGCGCGTTAGGCAGCCACTCGCCGTAAAACTTGTTCTCACCGGTAGCCGGATTGCGGGTAAAGGCCACTCCGGTAGCCGAATTATCGCCCATGTTGCCGAACACCATCGCCTGCACATTGACCGCCGTGCCCCAATCATCGGGGATACCTTCAATCCTTCTGTAAGAAACGGCGCGTTTCCCGTTCCAGCTTTTAAAGACCGCGCCGATCGCGCCCCATAGCTGCTCCATGGCATCATCGGGAAAAGGTTTGCCCAGAACGGCTTGCACTTTAGCTTTGTAAATTTCAGCCAGTTCGGCAAGGTCCTTGTCTGTAAGGTCAACATCCGTTTTGGCATTGCGGCGTTCTTTCATCGCTGCCAGTTCACGTTCCAACTGCTGCCGCACGCCCATACCTTCTGCGGGTTCAATGCCTTCGGCCTTTTCCATCACTACGTCCGAATACATTTGAATCAAACGGCGGTAGGAATCCAGAACGAAACGGGGGTTTTTTGTTTTTTCAATCATTCCCGCAATAGTCTTTGAGGTCAAACCAATGTTCAGCACTGTTTCCATCATGCCGGGCATGCTGGAGCGCGCACCTGATCGGGCGGAACACAATAAAGGATTCTTCGGATCGCCGAACTTCATCCCGGAATCCTTTTCCATTTTCTGTAATGCTTTATAAACCTGCTCTTTTAATCCTTGCGGATAACGGCCTTTGTTTTGATAGAAAGCTGTGCAAACTTCCGTTGTAATCGTAAAGCCGGGTGGAATAGGAATTTTAAGATGTGCCATTTCCGCAAGTCCAACTCCCTTGCCTCCCAGAATATTCTTGCTTTTTCCGTATCCTTCCGAGAAAGAGTATACATATTTATTGCCCATAACTTCGCTTTTCAACCTCCTTGATTAATTCCAAAATATTTATATTTTCATGCCGCAATATCGGCACAAGATTATACTTATTGTCAAGATAAAATTGTATTTGTCGAAGATGCATAAAAAGCTTTTATCTTAAGCTTCAGGAAGTCCTTTACAATTAATATCATCAAGTATTTCTTCGGTTAAATAGTAAATTATTTTGATATCTTACCATGTTTTTGGCCGCTCAAGACGAAATTACTCAGGACTTGTTCTTGATATTATTAATTAATTGCAAACCGAAGAAATCAGCATGGGAGTATTTATGAATCAATTCTGCATGTTATTTATATCGTCGGCCTGGTACAAAATTGTCTGATTCGGGAAGCAATTTTTACAATAGGAAAAGAAACCAGAGATAATGGAACCTCGTTTTTTCTGCAGGCTTTGTAAATCCAAATATTTTGTTTGATGATATTAAAAAGGGATTTATTCGAGACTCCTCCGAGTCTCATCTTTATAAATATTTCCGGAATATAAACGGCGTTAATTTGAAACCGTTCCAAAAATCGCGCCAGCAACTCAACGTCCGCCGCCAGGGAATAATTTAAATCAAACAGGCCGTACTTTTCGTAGATTAATCGGCGGGCAAAAAAGGTCGGGTGAGGCGGCATCCAGCCTTTGGAGAACAATCCTTTTTTAAAAACACAAGATTTCCAATATCTGATAATTTTCTGGAGGTTATTCTTATCAACATAAATCAAATCCGCATAACACGCGTCAATTGAGGCATCACTCATAACCATGGAAACACTTTCCAAGACATGGGAATTGTAATACATATCATCCGAATTAAGGATTCCGATGATATCGCCAGTCGCCAGCCTGATGCCCTTATTCATCGCGTCATATATGCCGTTATCCGGCTCGCTGACAAGACGAACAGGATATTTTTTCCATTGATGAATGACAGCCAATGTTCCGTCAGTAGAACCGCCATCGACAATAATATGTTCGAAGTTCTTATGCGATTGCACCGCAACAGATTCGAGGGTATCTTTGATGGTTGCCGCGCTATTGCAGCATACGGTTACAATAGTTATTTTTATCATGTCCGACTAAAATCACATTTGATACAAATTATTTTACTAACGGGTTCATTATGATTTATTATATCTGTTTATTTTATTTATAAAATCAATTTTTTCAGATGATAATGTCCAGCCACTTTTCAGTCGTCCGTAATCCCTTAAGTCTGTAAATTTCAAATAAAGCGCGGGATATACCTGCATGATGCCAAGAATAAATATCTTGACAAAATATTTAGCTGCCGTGAGATAATATAGACTGCAGGAATTGATTACTCCTTCCCGCCTGAGTTCTTTTATGGTTTGCAAATGCGCTATATTTGTATCAATTGCTTTCCTCAGATTGACATTTACTTCTTCCTGATAAATTACCAGCGCGTCTTCAAACCATAATCCCTTGTATTTTAATGGAAGAGTCCATAACATTTTAGCGTCTTCAGCCGGTCCGCCAATTCCTCCGGTTATTTTGTATTTAATGCTTTCCGCAATTTCTTTTTTCAGGGCAAGAGTCGGATGAACAAATCCTTTTGGCAGGCAACCGGATGGCTCATGGAATCCTCTGGTGCCTTTTATTTTCATATTATTATTTACCACTACTGCGTATGAGCAGAAAAACTCATAGTGTTGGAGTCTCGCTTTTTCAATACTCGCCAGACGTTCAGGGAAATTAAGATCGTCAACATCCCAGATGACAATCCAATCTCCCCGAGATTCCCTGATTGCCAAATTACGCGCATAGCCGCGGCCTTTGTTTTGTTTGTACGAAAATAAGCGAATACGAGCGTCTTCAATTGTTTGAATAATTTGCGCCGTACCATCAGTCGAACCATCGTCAACAACAACCCATTCCCAATTTGCAATTGACTGTTTAAGCAGATTTTCATAACATCGCTTCACAAACTCGGCGCCATTGTAAATAGGAGTTATAACCGAAAGGATTGGTTGTTTATCCATATTACATTTCTAAATTGTTCTTTGTAAGTTTATATTTAAGAGATTACTGTCATGAGCGCTTGAAGGCAACTGATTGTTCATGCATTTAACGCCCCGACTCTTCTTTTCCAGAGGGAATAATTTGTAATTCTATACAAAATTATCTCTTTTAACAATCTATTTGGCACCATCAAGCTATGCCTATAGTTTTCGGCAAAAAGCAGAATTTTAATACAAGCAATTTCTTCCTTAAAAAATATTTTGTTCTGCATTCCCTCCGTACAGACTTTACCCGGAACAGATCATCTATTTCAGCAAACACTCTGGCCGACGCCGGCATTGCCGAATATATATATTCTTCCATAAAATTAATTTCCCGGAAAATCCTCTTTATTGAGCTGAAAATTGCGTGGAGAAAAATTAAGATCGCGGCTTGCTTCGGTGTGATCAAAAATCATATCCTGATTCATCCTTTGAGCCATAGCGGCCGACCATTGGCGAAAAGGAGGAAATATCCGTAATATAAGTACTGCCAACCGGAAAAGCCAAAGAGGGAATTTGACAAATCGCGGTTTTTTATCAAGTGCCGAAAAAATGCGACAGACCATTTCCCTATAGATGATTGTTTCCCCGCCGGATATATTATAGCTTTGATTAATTGCCGCCTTTGCGCTTAGCGCAGCCACGCAGCATGAAGCCACATCGTGTGCGTGCACCGGCTGCCGAAGTCCTTTCGCGGCCCCAAATACACAGAAAAAAGAAAACCGCCGGATAAAAGCGGCAATCACACTTATATTCTTATCTCGCCCCTGACTGTAAATAAGGGTTGGCCTCAGTATTGTAAAAGTTAATTTCTCTTTTTTTGCCCAGACAGACAAGCGCTCCTCATTTTCAGCCAAATTCTCCGCCAATATTTTTTCCATTGGATCAGAAGATTCTCTCTTGGTAAATCTGCTTGTTGATGAAACAGCCACAATATGTTTGGCGCCGTAAGTCAAAAGCATCGGGAAATATTCAGGCAAAACTCCAATAGGCGCCAAAATAATCCAACGAGTTATCTGTCTTTCTTTTTGATGAATATCACTGATCCCGGTTAATTTGGATTCAGCAAGCAATTGCCAGGTTACCGGACAATTTTCCAATGGTCTGGTGTTTTGTTTTTGGCGCGAAAACGCCACAACATCCCAGCATCCTTCAACTAATAAGGGTAATAAATATTCGCCAACTATGCTGGTCGCGCCGATAACTCCGACACATTCTTTACACGATACCATGTTTCATCCATTGTCCTAAATATTTTACGCTATGATAAGAGGTTATAGTCATAAACCTGAGCCATACACCGGCTTCAATAATATATAATAACACTGCCGAATACTTACGCCGGAAAAACTTATTATAAAAAATGATCTTGATTCTAAATCCGGAAATAAAATGCTGATAAGCATAGTATTTCCATATAAGACTTTACCTAATCCCGGAATCGAAATCGAATAATCTGGACAATGGCCGATATCGCGTCTTTCCAGCCAATTTTTTTACCTTCCTCATAGGTGCGTCCGGCATAGGAAATACCTGTCTCGTATATGCGCAATCGCTTACCGTTTAATGTCATGCGCGCCACTTTTGCGGTGAGCTCAGGTTCAACGCCAAATCGTAGACTCCTGATTTTTAATTTATCAATGACTTCACGAGTAAATACTTTATAGCACACTTCCATATCTGTTAAATTCAAATTAGTCAGCATATTGGAAAAAGTTGTCAGGATATTATTTGCCACCTGATGCCAGTAATACATTACACGATGCGGCTCCCCTATAAAGCGGCTGCCAAAAACCACATCGGCTTTGCCGTCCAGAATAGGTTGTAATAATTTTGGATAGTCGGCCGGATCATACTCTTCATCGGCGTCCTGAACGATAATGATATCTCCGCTGACCTTGGCAAAGCCGTCCCGTAGCGCAGCGCCCTTGCCTTCATTTACAGTTTTATTGATTAATTGAAATCTGATTCGTGGAAATTTAGACGGCAGCGACTGCATAATTTCCCATGAGCCATCCTGAGAAGCGTCATTTACCAAAATTAATTCGCGCTCAAGCCCACCGGGAAGGGGCTGTGAGATCATCTTTCGGAATATAGTTTCCAGATGGCTTTTTTCATTATAAACAGGAACAACGATAGACAATGTTTTGGGCCTCACATATTCCATAAAGAATCCAACTCCTTTCCAAGTTAAATTTTGGCGATTAATTTATCTTATGACTTTTGAAAAAAATGCTTGTGTCTATCCCTCGGACAAATCACCAATAATGTAATTTACGATACGATAATTACTTTGATCAAAGGAATATTTTTATCAATCTTCATGTATCTGTAATCTCTGAATTCCATTAATTCAACTCACAAATTTGCAGTTCTCGTTAAATCAACTTCAGAAATGTCAATCTACATTATGCAACTATCCCGAAGTTGTAACGTTATTGTGAGCCTTGAATATATTCAGGCGCCTTACCTTTTACAAAGGGTGGGAGAAATGTAATGGAAAATCGTGTGTGGAAGGCAACGTTCGCACTGAGAGGCCGGAACACCACAAAGCAAGCGATAAACATGCAAAACCGGCGAATACTCTCGCAAAGCATATTGCTTGTTTTTCAAGAATCCCTTCTTCGGCCAAGATGAGGAATCCGAAAGTTTTCTTTGAACCGCTCGTGGGATTGTCTTCACCTGTATCACAGTGTATCCGAACGGCGCTTTGCGCTTATCCATATCTACTCTTCCAATAAACATTTTCCACATTTTCAGCATGATGAGCCAAACGTTATAAAATTGATTTCTCCGATATGCTGCCATGGTCCATGATTATAACCCGATTGCAT
>JBEKJX010000067.1:0-11546 GCA_050011015.1 Smithella sp. | reverse complement strand
CCGGCGGATGAAATCAGCACCCGTTACATGAGCTCTTTAACGCGCAAAAATTAGCTTGACAGGGCATGCCTTTGATGCGCATTATTTACCCATAATTATCCATAAAAAAATACGGGCGCAATAAATTAATCTTTTCCTTTTGATCGAGGTAACACTTTACGTAAATTGTCGTTTCACTATTAGTTTTGTTTAATAATTAAAGGAGTATATTAATGAAAAGATTATTAGCATATTTATTATTGCTGAATTTGCTTATAATTTTCGTGTCTGCCTGCGGTACCACGACGCCTCCGCCGTCATCGACGTCATCGACGTCGACTTTAACGGTGCAATTAATGGCGACTTACGGAAATGGAAATGTTACTCTGGACTGGCAAATGGTGGAAGGCGCCGACACTTACAATATTTATTACATTGCAGACCCTACCGGCGACACTTACAGTTCAACCAATAAACCCAGTTCCACGACAATGCAGGCCGGCACGAAGGTATCAGGTGTAATCAGTGCGCCCTATACTATAACACCCCTTACTAACACGAAATTATACTGGTTTTCCATTTCGGCCGTCAATTACTCCGGCGAAAGCGATTTGTCAAGCCCCGTTTCGGCAACGCCAAGTTCAGCCACACCGCCTCCGGCGATACCCGATAATGTCCGCGCCAACGCAGGGGATGCACAGGTAACCGTCACTTGGACTCCTGTGACCGGTATCGATCATTACATTCTTTATTGCTACTGGCAAGAAGGATTGACCGCAGGTGAGGGCGTAGTTGATATTCCCCAGGCCCAAAGCTCGCAAATTGTCGACTCGGCCACCACGATAGAATGGATTGCCGGAAGCGGCTTTGGACCATCATCAAACACCAGTCCTGTAAATGGAATGACTTACTACTTCTGGATAATTTCCGACACAATAGCAAGCGATAATTGTACCGGTTCTACTTGCAATACTTCTTTCGTGGTTTCGGCAACGCCAAGCACAACCCCGCCGCCTTTCGCTCCGGTCCTCTCAATAAGCTCGACGCCATCCCCCATAGGAAATCAATATGTTGATCTTCAATGGAATAGCGTAACCGGCGCCACCTCTTACAATGTCTATTATGGCACAGCCCAAGGAGTCACAAAGGAAGCAGGAGTATCGCCCTCGTCGGCCAGAGGAGTGACCGTAACCTCCGGCGAGATGAGTAACCTTACCAACTGCGTGACGTACTACTTTGTTGTAACAGCGGTAAATGCTAATGGCGAGAGCGCGGAATCGAACGAAGTGGCCGCAATGCCAACTACCGGTTCATGCCCATAATAGTAAAAAAAGATAGCACGTAAGTAAAAAGGGGCATGCAAGCCCCTTTTTATTACTGCAGTGGTTATAAAAGCCTTGAGGCACCCATAACTTAATGGAGCCCCTCTGACAGAGGAGCAGGAGGCTCCCGATAATAAAGCAATTTCCCGCGGATTGAAGCGCATTCATACCCCGGTTGGAGACGAGTAATGTCAAGATGCCGGATTGAATCAAGTTTAATTTTATGTTAAACGTATAGCCTATTTTCGATTGTACAAAGTAGAGACAAATGAGTGTTTTTGAATATATCGCTTTAGATGAGAAAGGCAACCAGCGCAAGGGCTTTATTGACGCACCGGGCATTGCCGCGGCAAGGCAGAAGCTGCGGGAAGAAAATGTATATCCCGTGGAAATTAATCAGGCGGCAAACAAAAAAGAAACCGCATTATCCGGAGCTTTAAGAATTAACATATGGGAAAGGGTTTCCGCCAGTGATGTTTCCATATTTACCCGTCAGCTTTCCACCCTTTTAGGCGCCGGAATGCCTCTGGTTCCTTCTCTTTCCATACTGCTGCAGCAGGAGAAAAATCCCCTTTTAAAAAAATCCCTCGCGCAAATACGTGAACAGGTCAATGAAGGCAAGTCTCTTACGGAGAGCATGTCGGAGTTTCCTCAAATTTTTCCGCCTTTTTATCTGAACATGATCAGGGCCGGAGAAGCTTCGGGAATGATCAATCTGGTTCTGGAGCGGCTGGCCGACTTCAGTGAAAATCAGCAGACGTTAATGACCAAGATTCGTTCCGCGCTTGCTTATCCGATTATTATGCTTTTTATGGGAAGCGCCGTTATTTTTCTGCTGATGGCTTTTGTTGTTCCAAAAATCACGGGTATTTTCACCGATATGCATCAAACTCTGCCCATGATTACAACTATTTTGATCACGGTCAGTAATTTTCTAAAATCTTTCTGGTGGCTTATTCTGATTCTTCTGGCTGCGGGAATTGCCATTTTCAAATACATGACAGCCGGAACGGAAACAGGCAGGCGCATGTGGGATAACGCTAAATTAAAAATTCCGCTGTTTGGACAAATTAACCGCAAAATTGCTATTGCCAGATTCTGCCGGACACTGGCCACTCTGTTGCAAAGCGGCGTCCCGCTTCTGTCAGCAATGGAAATAGTCCGTAATATTGTCAACAATATTATTATCGGGGATGCAATTCATCAGGCCGCCAGGGATCTGGAAGAAGGCAAGGGGCTTTCCGGTCCTCTGACACAAAGCGGTATGTTTCCTCCCCTCGTAACAGAAATGATTGCCGTGGGAGAACAAAGCGGCACGCTGGAAAAAATGCTCAATCGCATTGCCACGGCTTATGAGAATGAATCTCAGGCCAATATTATGATTATGACTTCGCTTCTGGAACCGATAATGATATTGGTAATGGGACTTATGGTCGGCTTTATTGTCGTTTCTATTTTGCTGCCTATATTTGAAATGAACCAGTTGGTGAGGTAACGGCATTGCAAAATAAACCATCTACCGCGTTGCGCCGCATCCTTATACGGCCTTCACCGGGGTAGGCTAGGTGCGACCTACGGAAAAGTAGGCCTCGTTTCTCAGGCTTTGCGCACCTTGCCTCTGGCTTTATTCAATGCCGCTAGATGTTGCAAAACTGCGTTAACGCGCGCGGAAAAATTAACAATAAAAAAAGGGGTTGGTTATGAAACTTTTAAGTCGGAAGAAAAACAGGCAGGCAGGATTTACCTTAATAGAACTGATGGTGGTTATCGTCATTTTAGGAATACTTGCCGGCTTAATTATTCCTCGCATTATGGGACGTCCTGATGAGGCCCGGGTCGCTAAAGCAAAAATACAAATGGAGGCTCTGGAATCGGCGCTGAAACTTTACAAACTGGATAACGGCAGCTATCCCACGACTGAACAGGGTCTGATTGCTCTGGTGGAAGCACCAACCGTTGGAAACATTCCCAAAAACTGGCGTCAGGGAGGCTATCTGGAAAAAGGGAAAGTGCCCAAGGACCCCTGGGGAAATGATTTTGTCTATCTAAGCCCCGGCAACCACGGCGATTTTGATTTAACTTGCTTTGGCGCCGATGGAGAACTTGGCGGTGAAGGTGTTAATGCAGATATCAATAATTGGGAAAGTGAATAAACGGGGTTTTACCCTCGTTGAATTATTGCTGGTAATTGTACTTATCGGAGTGGTTCTGGTATTGGCCATTCCCTCCACAAGGGATGTTCTGACCGGCGATAAGCTCAAGAAAGCTTCGCGCCAAATTATAGCATTGGAAAGAAAATTACACGTTGAAGCTGTCCGCGATCAAAAAAATTACATCCTCTGCATTGATCTGCCCAATTCCGCCTATTGGATTATTACCTCAGACATGACGCCGGAAAAACAGGATGATGTAAAAAAACACCCGCAGCATTTGCCTTCAGATGTCGCTATTATGGACATTGTGGACGAAAATAATCAAAAAATATCAGTCGGGGAGGCAAGAATTAATTTCGGAAAGAATAATATATGTTCTCCCGCCATAATCCATCTGGCGTATGAAGAGGACAGAATGACG
This sequence comes from Smithella sp., assembly GCA_050011015.1. GTDB lineage: Bacteria > Desulfobacterota > Syntrophia > Syntrophales > Smithellaceae > Smithella. The sequence continues at coordinate 7,671 of JBEKJX010000067.1, read as the reverse complement.
ATAACAATAAATCCGTTTCTTGGCGTAACGGATGTTTATGATAAATATGTTGATATTTCCATGAGCGGTTCCGGACAATATATTTCCAAATAAAGGACGGCGGCATGAAACGAAACAAAGCAAGAGGTTTCACTCTCATGGAAGTGATGATCGCCATCGCGATTCTGGCCATCGCGCTCGTCTCCATATTTCAATTGCAGTCACAGAGTATTTCCATGTCCACTGATTCACGTTTTATGACGACGGCGGCTCTGCTTGCCCAGAGCAAAATGGTTGAGATAGAAACAAGTTCTTCTTTATCCGATAGAAGCGAAGATGGAGACTTCGGTCCCGATTATCCTCAATATACATGGCATCTGGAAATCGGCGATACCCAGCTGTTACAGTTTAAGAAAATTGAGGTCACAGTAATCAATAAATTATTTATCCGTCGTGGAACATACAAACTTGTTCTTTACAAAAAGGCAGGAACGTAATTCATGACCAGCCATTTTATGAAAAAGATTAAAAACAACGGGGGGTTTGAACAACCCCACAGCGGATTTACACTGGTTGAGATACTGATTGCCATCTTTATTCTTGTTCTGGTTATGACCACTGTTTATGTTTCCTACAGCGGCATTTTAAAAACAGCACATCAGATGGAGGAAGAACGTGATATATACAAAATGGCGCGCACTTCCATGGACAGGATAACTAAAGATTTATCATCCCTGCAACCATCGGCCGGCACCTTTGACCTGCGCGCCGAAAAAAATAAGTTTAATGACCGTGAATTTCATTCCATTTCTTTCTGGTCTGCATCCCATCTGGACTTTGGCGGAAATGAAGAAGGGCGTCCCGCGGCGATCAGTTACTATGTGAAAGAGAATGAAGACGGTAAAAGTTTTTCTTTGTGGAGAGCCGATGTATTCGCATCCAAACCGGATAATACAAAAATTACGGGAGGCGGATTTATCATTTGCAAAAATTTAGATACATTCAGGTTGACATTTTATGATTCCGCAGGCGGAGAAACAGACTTATGGGATTCCTCTTCAACAGGGGGAAACCAGACAGGCAAGGCTCCTGCGGCAATACAAATAGAGCTTTTCCTGGTCAATCTGAATGATCAGGAAAAACCTTATAAATTTATGACGAAAGTATTCTTACCGGTAAAAAAACAAACGCCATGAGAAATAAAATCCATAACAATCGAGGAATCGCGCTGATCACGGTAATATTGATTATCGTTATTTTAGTGGCTGTCGTCATTGAATTGAACCGCTCGTCCCGCGCGGATATTTACGACGCGGCCAACGTAAGTGATGGTATAAAATTAACTTATATCGCTAAATCCGGTTTTTATGGAGCGGCCGCACTGCTGACTAATTCCCAAAACAATTACGACACCTTGCGCGACGATTGGGCGCACATGGAAACAATATCCCTGCAATCCAATACTCTTTTTACCGACGGTTATTTTGTCGCCAGGATTGAAGATGAAGACGGTAAAATTCCTTTGAATAAACTGATAAACGGCAACGATTACAATCCGGAAATCAAAGAAATATTGATTAGATTGCTGAGTCAGCCGGAATTCGGTCTTGATGAAGAAACCGTTGCCGGAATTGTTGATTCCATAAAAGACTGGATTGACTCCGATGATAATGTTACGGGATATGGTGCAGAAAGTGCTTATTACCTTTCTTTAAATCCGCCTTATGAAGCAAAAAACGCTCCACTTGATTGCATTGAAGAATTGCTTATGGTAAAGGGAATAACCAAAGAAATTTTTTACGGAACAAAAGACAAGCCGGCATTGGCTGATTACGTTACCGCGGATAGCGATGGAATGATAAATATCAATACGGCGCCAGAGATGGTTTTACGATCTCTTTGTGATGGAATCACTCCGGAACTAGCTGATAAAATAGATGAATACCGTACCACGGAAGGCAATAATTTATCCGATCCCCTGTGGTATAAACAAGTCCCCGGTATGGCGGATATAACAATCAAGCCGGAACTGATTACATTAAAAAGCAATTATTTTAAAATTATATCTACCGGAAATATGGATAATATGTCGAAAACCTTAAGCGGAATTGTACAAAGATCTCAACAAAAAACCGTCCAGATCATTAAATGGAGGCAGGATTAATGCCGCAAACCGTATTAGGTCTGGATATCGGCCGAGACACAATTAAAGCGATTGTGTTAACATCAAAAGGGTTAACCGGGGGTCGTATTCTTGCCGCCCGGAATCTGGATATCAACGCTTGTGGGGGAATTGAACCGGCATTAAAAAAACTGGCGGAAGATGAAACTTTCTCCAATATTCCCTGCTGTATTTCCTTGCCGCTTACAGACATAATGTTCAGGCAAGTCAGTTTGCCTTTTCGCGATGATAATAAAATCAGAAAAACATTAGCCTTTGAATTGGAACCCCTTATCCCAATTCCCATAGAAGAAGTGGTGACCGATTACCTGATGATTCCCCGTGACGGACTTCTTGTAGCCGCTCTCACAAAAAAAAGCGTCCGCGACTATATCGAAAAAGTGGAAGGAAACCTGGGGGAAATATCAATAATTGATGCTTCCCCCACCGCTCTGGCTGTTCAGATTATAGACAATAAAAAGCCGGCTGTTTGCGAAATCTTTCTGGATATCGGACACGATTCAACAACGGCGGTATTTTATGAAGACGACGCAATCGTTCATGTACGTCTTCTGGCTTTCGGCGGCGAACACATAACAGCGGCATTAGCGGCGGAACTTTCCGTGGATATGGATAAAGCCGAACAATTGAAAATCAGCAAGGATTATCCCCAACCGGCAGCCCATACAGGTGATGCATGCCGCAATTTTTGTTTAGAATTAAAAAATACTATCGAGTATATGAAGCTAAACGGTATCCTGCAAAATGAGCCTGAGCAAATTATCGTAACAGGCGGAGGTTCCTTATTCATTCCCCTGCGAAAAGAACTCGAGAATTATTTTTCCTGTTCCGTCGAAGTTCTTGATCTTATCCGGTCCAAACAACTGGAAATTGAAGAAACTATCCGAAATCAATTCGACCCGCAAATAATGAATACGGCAATTGCCGCCGCAATGAGGATTTCCGCTGGCAGGAAATCTTTTAATTTCCGGCAGGGGGAATTCGCGGCTAACGAAGCCCGTTTTAACTTCAAAGATCAATTAAAATGGGCGGCTTGGGTTGCTGGAATAATTATTCTCCTGGCTATCGTCAGCCAGTTTCTCGATTATGGCCTGAAGACTTATCAGCTTAATAATATTAAGGGACAGATTAATCGTATTTTCAAGAACAACTTTCCCGAAGCAAAGGGCATGATTGATCCGGTGCAACAACTCAAGACAAAGCTCGCTGACAATCAAAAGACTTTTGGTGTTTACGAGGGATTGCCAGAAGTCACAACGGTTGATTTATTAAAAGAAATTTCGAGCCTGATTTCGCCTTCTTTCAATATAGTTATTACCGATTTAAATTACGAAAACAGCATTGTTTCAATTAAAGGCGAGGCAAAAGCGATTGATGATGTTTCGGCGGTCAAAAATGAGCTTTTGAAATCCAGATATTTTAAGAATGTAACAATGGGTTCGACCAGCCTTACCAAAGATGGCGGCAAAGTTGATTTCAACTTAAGGATTGAAGTTAAATGATAAAAACATTCTGGAATAAATTAGACTCAAAACAGCGAAATCTTGCCACCGGCGCCGCAATATTTGTTTTGATCGCCCTGATTATGGAAATAGTTGTTTTTCCTTTCTGGGATGCTAAAGAAAAACTGGCGAAAGCCATAAAGGTTAATCAGAAGAAACTGAGCGAAATAAGTGAACTCTCTGCCGAATTTACATCGTTTGAGGCAAAAACAGCAGAAATAAAAAGGGCGCTCTTTGCGCGTGGCGCTGATTTCACCTTATTCTCCTATCTGGAAAAAAAGGCGACACAGGCAAATGTCAGGGAAAGAATCAAATACATGAACTCATCCAGGGGAACGCAATCAGCTACTTTTGAAGAGTCATTGATTGACATGAAACTCGAAAAAATTACCATTAAACAGCTTTCCGACTTCCTGTATTTTGCCGAATCACCGGCGGATTTAGTAAGAATAAAAAAAATGAACATAAGCAAAATGAAAGAGAGCCCTGAATATTTAAGCGCCCAGTTACAAATCTCCTCTTCTCAGCCATTGACTCAACAACCATTGACTCAACAACCAAGGGGCAAGTAGCACCATGAAGATACTGAAAAAAAAGGCATTATGGTTCACGCTCTACGGAATATTTATTACTGTAGTATTTTTATATCTGCTTTTCCCCTCGGATATTGTCAGAAGCAAACTGGAAGAAGCGACAAATTCATCTGATTTTATTTTGAAGATGGAGACATTACGGCCATCTCTGCCTCTGGGTATAAAGATGAAGAATATAACCTTGAGTTCATCATCTGCAAATATTTACTTTCAGGGCAATTTGCTCGATTTGCAATTCAAACCGTTTAGTTTTTTTCAAAAAAACAAATATATCGGCCTGTCCGGCAGCGCTTATGGAGGTGGTTTTTCCGGAAGCTTTGGTTTGGTTTCGTTTTCTAAAATTTATCCGCCGGAAGAAGGAAATTTTAAATTTCAAAATATTGATCTGGCCAAATACACTTACTTTAAAACATTGATGGGAAGAGAAGTTACGGGAAAAGCAAGCGGTAATTGGACTCACACTTTTAATAACGCAGCAGGCAGAAATCTTTCGGGAACAATCACGCTTTTTTTAACCAAAGGAACTTATTCCTTAACCGAACCTTTTCTGGGGTTGAACAAGATTGATTTTGATCGCGGAGAAATTCATGCCCAGCTTAAAGATGGCGTGATCAGACTGGAAAAATTGCAAATATTCGGTCCGCAAATAGATTGTTCCTTAAGCGGTGAAATAAAGCTTGCTGACGATTTTAAAAACAGTCAGTTAAACCTGAACGGTGAGATGGCAATATCAGACAAAAAAAATGTTAAAATGAAAATCAATATCAGCGGAACATTGGTCAATCCCGTATTCCGCTATATTTAATGGCAATAATTATGTGGCTTAAAATAACACAAACCGTATATGAACGCTGGAGACAAGCGAAGAATATCAACGCTATTCAATCCATTGACATTAATTCATTGAGGTCATTTTTAATTATTCTGGCGATAACAATATTGTCTTATGAAGCAATAGACCTCTTTTATAAAATTATTAGTTTCCCGCTGATGAGTCATACTGCTATTGTTAAAAACAATGAGAGGATAGCTGCCGTTAAAGATAATCACCAGCGTAATGCGCTTCAGGACTATGATATCATCACCGGGCGTAATCTATTCCTTTCGACTTTGAAACCAGCCGGCGGCAGCGGAGGACTTTTCGATTCCGATCAGAAAACCACTGATTTTGATTTGAAAGGGACAGTGGCCTGTAATTCCTCTTTTGGTTTTATTGTTGTCGAAGAACGCAGCAGTCACAAACAAAAATTATACAAGCTGGGAGACAAGATCGGCCAGGATAAACTGATTAAAATAACGCGTAACACAGCGACATTAAAAAACGGCGTTCGGGAAATAACATTAAAAATAAAAGAAACCATGGAAGGTTCTTTACTCCCGAATTCATCAGCCAAGGGAAGAAACAGCGACATTCCCAGAAATATGACTTTAAACCAAAAAACAGTAAATGAAAGCTTAAGTGATTTTAAGTCGTTAACAAATCAGGCTGTTGTACGACCTTTTTTAGACAAAGGGGTGCAGGAAGGATATATTATTTCCAATATTGTTCCCAATAGTCTTTATGAAAAGATGGGATTGCAGAATGGTGATATAATAATAGATGTTAATAACAATCGGATGCAAAATGCCAACGATGTAATGCAGGTGTTGAATTCAATGCAATCCGGCAGCAGTATAGATTTGAATGTTAAGAGAAACGGCAAGACAGAAACCATTAATTATTCTTTTTACTGATCGGATCAGGAAAGTATATTTATATGTATGCCGATTATTTTGGTTTGAAAGAAAATCCTTTCAGTTTATCGCCGGAACCGCGCTATTTGTTTCTGAGCGAACAGCATCGGGATGCCTTGAATTGCCTTATTTACGGCATTAAAGAAAAAAAAGGGTTTGTGTTAATTTCCGGCGGCATCGGACTGGGCAAGACTACGATTTGCCGCAGCCTGCTTGCTTCTCTTGATGACTCGGTGGAAACGGCGCTAATTTTCAATACGGCCATTTCCGAGCTTGATTTACTGGAAACGATTCTCGGTGAATACGGCATTGTTGTAAAAAACGGTGCCGGAAATAAAAAGTATTATATTGACGCTTTAAATGAATTTTTACTCCATAATTTTGCGTCGGGAAAGACAACCGTGCTCTTAATTGACGAAGCGCAAAATCTTTCTCGCGGTGTTCTCGAACAAATACGAATGCTTTCCAATCTGGAAACCGAGACGGAAAAGCTCATTCAGATTATTTTAATCGGTCAGCCGGAACTGGCCAATACTTTAATGCTGCCGGCGCTTAGGCAGTTAAACGAAAGAATCACGGTAAGATATGATCTTAAGCCTTTTTCACCGAAGGAAGTAAGCGATTATATACATCATCGTCTGGCAGTCGCGCAGGGTCCCGGCTCTATTAAATTCACGGGAAGAGCCCTGGACCTTATTTATGTCTTCTCTGAAGGCATTGCCCGCCGGATTAACGCTCTTTGCGACAGGGCATTATTAATCGCCTATACAAAAAATGTAAATAAAATTGACCGCAAGATTGTCAAACTGGCGGTTCACGATATCGGTCTTAATTATTTTCAAAAAACAATGAGCGGCGGCAGGAAAATATGGTTGCGCCTGACAACCTGACTTTCACCGGAAATCCTTGACCAAAGGAATATTATGAGCTACATAAACGACGCATTACTTAAAGCGCAAAAAGATAAGAAATCACCTTACGCGGCTTATGAGACGATACTATCGGCTTCCGGCAAAAAAATCAAGAGGCCGCGGAAGAGACTTTTCCTGACAGGAATATTGATATTGTTTTTCTGGATGGCGGGAATTATTGTTCTGTTATATTGGCATGGAGAAAAAAAGACACCGGCGCTGCAACCTTTGAGAGTCTCGCCTGCTCAAAGCGTCGTCCCGGCAAAGCCGCAAATTGTTAAAAAAACGATAACAGACAATAAAAATGAGACTGGTTTAAATAAAAAAATAGTCTTTGCAAAGGTTAAAACCGGGCAGGAATTTGCTGATTCCAAAATTCTTTACGCACAAGCCATTAAAAAGCAGCAGGAAGGGAATTTAGAAGAGGCAAAGCGTTTATATAAAAAAGTTATTAAAATTGATCCGAGAAACATACAGGCATTAAATAATCTGGGCGTGATTTATATGAATAAAAAATCATACAAATGGGCGATTATCCGTCTGAATGACGCGATCAAGGTTAAATACAATTACCCCGACGCCCATTATAATCTGGCCTGTCTCTACGCGCAAAAAAATGATGCGGCCCGGAGCCTTTCCTATCTGAAGAATGCCATTGGTTTTAACCCGGAAGTTCGAAAATGGGCAAAAGATGATGGCGATCTGAAGGTTTGGGCTGATTTGCCAGAATTTAAAAAACTACTGGAGAAAAAATAAAATTAAGATGAAAA
>JBEKJX010000066.1:0-11575 GCA_050011015.1 Smithella sp. | reverse complement strand
CGTTTGTGAAAAATCTCCGCTGATATTGTCACCATGATTTTTGGCATTGCGTTAATGTTAACCTGGGCAGGATTTATCGAAGCCTTTATCTCACAATATCATGAACCGGTTATTCCTTATGCTGTAAAAACGGGATTTGCCATCGTTGAATTTAACGCACTTGTTTTATTTTTGGGATTCGCGGGAATGAAGAGAACGAATGATGAACAGCGACAAAACCAATAGACTTCTGATTAGAACGCCTGAAGGCATAGTCTTTTCAATGATTCTCGCCGGGCCGGTAACAAGGATGCTGGCCTGGGCGGTGGATATCGGCTGTATCGCGGCAGCCACAATAATTACCGGCAGTGTACTGGGTGTTCTTAAGATTGTCAGTATTGATTTTATCGGCGCGGTTACAGTCATAATCGGATTCCTTATTTCCATCGGTTATCCTATTGTTCTGGAGTGGTACTGGCGCGGTCAGACCCTGGGGAAAAAACTGTTGCGATTGCGGGTGATGGATGTTCAGGGGTTGCGCCTCCAATTCAGTCAGATAATGATCCGGAACATTATGCGGTTTGTGGACTGTCTGCCCGCACTTTACGCAGTCGGCGGTTCTGTCTGTTTTCTAAGCTCTCATGCCCAGCGTCTCGGAGATTTTGCCGCCAATACAATTGTCATCAGGATTCCTGAATTTGCCGATCCTGATTTAAGTCAACTAACGGCAGGGAAATTTAATTCGCTGCGCTCTCATCCGCATTTATGCGCCCGCTTGCGCCAGCTCACAACGCCACAGGAAGCATCCGTTGCCGTACGCGCCTTACTGCGCCGCGATCAATTACTGCCGGAGGCACGCATTGAACTTTTTGCCGCCATTGCCGGCCACTTTCGCGCTGTTACTCCCTTTCCCGAAGAAGTTACTTACGGCATTACCGATGAGCAATACATTCGCAATGTTGTAGATGTGCTTTTTTCTTGATTTATTATTGTGAAATACCCAGGGTCAAAATTTCATTTCATTTGATATCAACAGTGCCCTGTTTAATTGATGGCTTTAGGATTAAACTGGAGAAAAAGCTGGGAATGGAATTACGGAATAAGAAAGTTGGCATATCAAAGAAGGTTAAATTACAGCAAATGTTTAAAAAATAAGGCGCTGTTGAACCCTGTTTCCGGTAACCCCCTCGGCAAGGCATGCATTCATCCCATGTGGCAAGCCGCGGGGAACTCTGAAAAGGGAGTATTAAATAAAAGAATTTTAATGATTATGGTTCACCTTTTTCATATTACTTGTATTTACCAATTGACTATGTATCTCAATTGTGATACAAATTCATCACGTAAGATTTAAATAAAAGAGGTGAAATTATGGCAAAAGCAGCAATGATCCATGCCCGGACAGAAATAGAATTAAAAAAAGAAGTGGAAAAAATTTTTGCAGCATTAGGGCTTTCGACAACTGCCGCACTAAATCTTTTTTTTCATCAGGTTAAGATGAGGCGAGGTCTTCCTTTCGCTGTGGAAATTCCTAATGAAGAAACTCTGAAAACATTTAGTGATAGTGATTCCGGCAAAGGGCTTGTGGAAAGTAAATCTACCAAAGACATGTTTCGTAAATTAGGTATCTAATGCTTATTCCAGTATATGCAACGCGCTTCGAGAAAGATTTAAAAAGAATGCGGAAACGCGGGTGTGATGTATCTAAAATTAAAGCTACAATTATTTTACTGATAAACGAAAAGCCACTGGATGCGAGAATGAAAGACCATCTGCTCCGGGGTAATTTCAAAGACCGTCGTGAATGCCACTTAGAACCGGCTTGACGAAAACAAGATAGTTTTCGAACGTACCGGAACACATGCTGATTTGTTCAGGTAATTGTCAATAATTGAATGTAATGTTCCTGGAAACCTTTAAGTCTTTATAGATGTGAAGCAAATGATAAAAAGAGTAACCGCTGATATTTCGCAAGGACGAGAAAAACTTTTTTAATATTCATTTCAAAGTGAAACACACTCAAAATCCGGCGGATGAAAGTCATCCGAACATGTTGTATTAACTTAAGTATTATCAACTTTTTATCTCTGTTTTCGGCCTGGCGCAATTTCCGATATTTAACTCGTTGACAAAAAGAATGGCAATTCTTATACTGCCGGTCATGTTAAGCAAGACATCAACATAAAGTACAATCAGGAAGGAGAAAGTAACATGGCATCAAATTTTTTGTATTCCACCCGTGAACAAAAGTTCATCTTGAAAGAATGGCTCGACATGTCCAAGGTCTTTGGAACAGGACGCTTCGAGGGAGGCTACAGCGTCGATGATATAGATTCGATACTTGAAAACGCGATGAAGATTGCCAAGCTGTCCGTGGCGCCGACCTGCGACGACGGCGATAACATCCATGCCGAATACAAAGCCGGCAAGGTGACGACACCCGAATCATTTAAAAAAGGCTATTGGGCAATTCAGGAAAACGGCCTCGGCAGCAGCAACGCCGACCACACGGACCCCAGTTCCATGCCGCTTTGCGTGATGGGAGCCACCAATGAATACCTGGCGGCAGCCAATGCCTCACTGGGGCCCTATGCAATGGCGACCACCGGTTCTTCAGGTCTGATCCGCGACTTCGGCAATGAGAAGATCAAGAACATCTTCCTGCCCAAGATGTTTTCCGGCCAGTGGTCGGGCACGATGGACCTCACCGAGCCCAGCAGCGGTTCCGACGTGGGCGACATACTCACCAAGGCATTTCCCACCGATGAACCCGGTATTTACAAGATTGTGGGAACCAAGTGCTTTATCACCGGCGGCGATCAGGACATCACCGAGAACATCATCCATCTGACGCTTGCCCGCATCGAGGGCTGTGTGCCCGGAACGAGGGGCATCTCTCTGTTTGTCGTTCCCAAGTACTGGCCGGATGCCAACGGCGGGAAAGGCGAGTTTAATGATGTGAACTGCGGAGGCATCGAGCACAAGATGGGTCTTCGGGGTTCGGCAACGGCCATCGTGAATTACGGCGAAGAAAACAAGTGCCGCGGTTATCTCCTCGGCGATGCTCCTGTTGACGGAAAAGGGCAGGGCATGGCCCAGATGTTCCAGATGATGAACGAAGAGCGCACGGTAACCGGGCTGGCAGCCATGTCAGCGGCGACCGTCGCCTACAACAATGCCTGCATGTACGCGGCCGGCCGCATTCAGGGACGACAGCTCACCAATCCGAAGGCGGGCAGGGTTCCCATTATCAATCATGAAGACGTGCGCCGCATGCTTATGTTCCAGAAGTCCATTACGGAAGCGTCCCGTGCCATGATCGCCTTCTCCTACTATTGCATGGATATAGCCGAAAACAGTAAGGACGAAAACGAGAAAAAAATGGCTAAGGCGTACATAGAGGTAAATATCCCCATCGTCAAAGCCTGGTGCTCGGACATGGCGTTTCTCTCTATATCGGAGGCCATGCAGTGCTATGGCGGCTATGGTTTCTCGGAAGAGTATCCCATTGCCCAGCAGCTTCGTGATTGCAGAATCTATCCCATCTGGGAAGGCACCAACTACATCCAGTCCATGGACCTCATCGGCCGCAAGTGGATGATGGCCGGAGGCCAGGTCTTCGCAACATGGCTGGGCGAGATCGAGAAATTCGTGCAGGCCAACAAAGCCAACGCCGCATTGGGAGCGCAGATCGCTCTTCTGGAAGAAGCCGTGAACAACTACAAGGAAATTCAGAACACCATGGCAGGCTATCTGGGACAGGGCAAGCTGGGTATGATCGGCTTTTTCGCCACACGCATCCTTCATGCCACGGGTTACATTTACGGCGCGAAGCTCCTGCTTGAGCATGCGCTGATTTGCCAGAAGAAGGTAGAGGAAATCGGCAAGGAGCACTTCGAATATCCCTACTACGCGGGCAAAGTGGCATCCGCGAAATTCTTCTGCCACAATATCCTGCCCGTCGTGGGCATGATCCTGAGGGTTATCAAGGAAGGCGACAATTCCGTCATGGAAGCTCCTGAAGCAACCTTTATAGTGTAGAACATCTCTTTGATCTTTGAGGGATGGGGGCAATGGCCCCCGTCCCCCGGAGATCCGGCCTGATAATTAAAATATTATACTTAAAACTTTAATCTTAATTACTTAAAACTTAAATCTTAAATCTTCGATTGCTATATAACCATCTGAATAAGATGGGGGCCGGGATCATTTAGCGCCCTTGCAAGCTCTTTTGCCAGTTCCTCGGCAGTGGTTACTTTAACGGACGGCACACCCATTCCTTTGCCGATACTCACCCAGTCGATTCCCGTAAGGTCGGTGAGACGTAACGCGTCCTTGCCGGGTGTTACTTTCAGCCTGCCATACTCGACTTTCAGGATGTCATAGCTTCTGTTGGAGCAGATGAGCGTGGTGACATTCAGGCCTTCTCTTGCCTGTGTCCACAATGCCTGCAGGGTGTACATGCCCGAGCCGTCGGCCTCGAAGTTGATCACCGGCCTGTCGGGGCAGGCGATGGCCGCGCCGGTCGCGCATGGAGCGCCCTGGCCGATCGCTCCTCCCGTAAGCGTCATCAGGTCGAAAGGCGCAACACCCAACGTGGCGGTGTAGTACATCAAACCGGTTGTGACTGCCTCTTCAACGACAATTGCTCCCTCCGGCTGAAGAGCGGCGATGACCGCGCAAATTTTGTCCGGGGTGAGAACGCCGGCGGGCATTTCAGGTATTTTTAATGAGGCAAGCAAATCGGGCTTAATAATTTCGGGCGCGTCGAGTTCGTCGGCGAGAATGTTCAGGACATCCAGCAGGTCCTGATCAGGTGTGGACAGGTGAAATTTCTGTTGCTCATCTTTTAAAAATGCCGGCGGAATGCCTTCATAGCCGAAGAAGGATACCGGTTCTTTTGCTCCGGCAAAGATCAACACATCGTACTTTGACAACATGTCGATGGCCATTTCCGGAAGATAGGCAACGCGGGTCACATCGGGCAGCCCGGCGCCGCGCATAATATGCGCCGGAAAATTTTCGGTGATGAGATCGCATCCGCAGGCCTGTTTGATTCTTGCCGCGGCCAGGAGCTCTTTTTTTCCGATATATTCATTGCCGAGCATCAGGGCTTTCTTTTTGTCTTCTCTCAGCAGGGTCGCCGCGGTTTTGACCGCACCCATGCTGACGGACGGTTTTTCTTTTTTATGAGAAACGACCGCGCCGCTCCCGCATTTTTCCGTCTGAAGATCGAACGGGACGATGAGCGTCGCAATCTGTCTTTTGTCCGCGGCCTCGACCGCATCCGCCATATCCTGTCCAAGCCAATCGCAGGAGACACAGGTGCGCTGCCATCCGGAGACAGTCTTTGCCAGAGATTCGATATCCATGGCAAGGGGCGGGTCGAACGGGCGGTGCCAGGTGGAATGCTCGCCCACCACGGTTACAATTTTACTGTGCGCCCTTTTGGCATTATGCAGATTCGCCAGACCGTTTGCCAGGCCGGGTCCGAGATGCAGAAGCACCATGGCAGGTTTCTGGAGCATCCTCGCGTAGCCGTCTGCCGCTCCGGTGCATACTCCTTCAAACAGACCCAGAACGGGCCTTATGCCTCCGATGGTATCCAGGGCCACCACAAGTGGAAGCTCGGTTGTGCCCGGATTGGCAAAACATACGTCTATTCCTGATTCCCTGGCCGCTTTAATAACGCATTCAGATCCGTTCATAATATCCTTTCCTGAAATGATTCAGTTAACCAGCAATTCCGGTTTCTCTCCTTTGATCACCCGGGCTATGTTTGCCGCCGACATATTAATGACTCTTCCCGCCGATTCGTTGGTCACGCCTGCCACATGGGGCGATAAGAGCAGCTTTTCACTTTCCACATTAAGCAGCGGATTATTCATGGGTACCGGCTCCTGAGAGAAGACATCGATACCCGCGCCGGCAATTCTGCCTTTTCTGATCGCTTCGGCAAGAGCCTTCTCATCCACAAGCTCGGCGCGGGCGACATTGATGAGATAGGCGCCGGGCTTCATGGAATTTATGGAATTTTCATTGATCATAAAGCGGGTTGAATCCGTGAGGGGCGCGTGAAGACTGATGATGTCGGACTGGCTCAAAATAGTTGCCAACCCGGCATATTCAACACCGAGTTCCTTTTCGACGGATGGCGCCGGCCGGTAAGTGTCGTAGTATATGATCCGGCTCAACCCGAATGGTTTGAGCCTTTCGGCAACCGCCTGGCCGATACGTCCAAATCCCACAATGCCCCATACCTTCGCCATAAGCTCCGAGGGTTTTATATTCATCTGTTCCCATCCGCCCGACTTTGTGCTTGTGTGGGCATGGAATATGTTTTTGAGAAGACAAAGCCCGCAGGCGATCGTATGTTCGGCCACGCTGACGGTGTTGGCGCCCGCGGTATTGGCCACTTTGATTCCTTTCAGGGTACATGCGCCCACATCGATGTGCTGATAGCCCACGCTGGGCTGCTGGATGAATTTCAGGTTTTTTGCCGCGGATATAATATCAGCGGTGATCTTTTGTTTGAAGGTATAATCGCCCAGCACTATATCAACCTCCGCAATGTTTTTCCTGATTTCTTCCGCAGGCATGTCGTGACCGGCGATGACCTCGAAATCAGGCACACCGGGAGACTGCTGTATGAGCAACTTTACGATTTCGGCAGACAACGGAGCCAGCGACAGCACTTTCATAGGCATATTATTTATCCTCCTCAATGAGATATTTGCTTAAATTGTTTTTTGATATTTTTGGTTTTTTATCACGAGTGTATCCGAAAGTACAAGGTTAATTATTTCAGTTGTTAATTTATAAAGTTGTTTATAAAAACCGGAAGGCAAGTTCGGCTTTGTTATGGAAATGCCGGATAATATCGAATGGGGGATCATAAAGTTCGGGACAGATATGGACGGCTTTGCAACTGAAATGAATAGTTCGCAGAAATATTGTGAGGACTTAATATGTTGCGCACTCAATATCAGGATTTAACCTGTATTCATTGAGCGCCCGGTAGAAAAAAAATCAGATATTACTCTGGTGTGTCGCTTATCCGAAGGGCAGTTACATCCGAAAGATCTTCGTACACCACAAGTTCAGGTTTCTCATGATCTTGCTTCATTGAATTTCCCCTCTTTTTATAGAAAAATTATGTTGAAGAGAATTATAACACTGCGCCGTCACAGTCAAATATATTCTATTATTCTAACGCAAAGAGTTTGACAGAATTAAACAATTTATGCAGAATAACGAAAAATATCACATGGAGTTTCCAATGAGAAAAATAATTATTGTTCCGGCAATTGTTCTGACAATCGCGTTTACGTGCGCGGCATTTGCCGACGTGCAGATTCCCAGCCCTTACAATTATGAGACGGATTATTATTATTGGCGTGAAGTCAAAATAAAAGGCCATGACGTTGTTGTCGGGATGCGGGTTTCAGATTTGCTTGACAGGCTGGGCAAGCCGGATGAAGCTTTGACCAACGGCACTAATTTTATGTTTCATTACGGGAAGTATTCCATTCTGATAGGCGACGGGGCTGTTCAAATGATCATGACCGATAAAAAGCCGAAAAAGAAAGAAACAAAAAAGGCCAAAGAAAAAAGTAAATGACCCGTCTAAATGCCCCGCAAGGCTCCGGCAGGGGAGTCGCCCGAAGTTTGTTGCCGGCTTCCTGAAACAGTCCGTCTCCGATTACACGTCTAAGTTAAATCCGCCGCGCCGCCCGCCGCATTTTCCGCTGATTAATTTTGGACATCAATCATAAAAAAATCTTGACAAGGTATATATATAAAGATATATATGTACTAAAGTACATATGGACGAATTCATCTAATCAAAGGAGGACGCCATGTCGCTGCCCCACGCTCTTTTGGGTTTAATCAATTATCAGCCGTCCACCGGTTACGACTTGAAAAATAAATTTCAGAACTCCATTCATTTTTTCTGGAATGCCGCCCTGCCTCATATCTACAGGTCTTTAAAGCAGATGGAAGGGCAGGGGTGGATAGCTTCGACCATTTTGCAGCAGTCGGGAAAACCGAACCGCAAGGTTTACCGTATAACCAATGATGGAAAAAAAGAACTTCTTCACTGGCTTGCCGAACGGCCGGAAACGCCTGAACTGCGCCTTGCGATGCTGGTAAAGGTTTTTTTCGCAAGACAGCTGCCGCCCGGCCAGTTGGCGGATCACCTGAAGGACTGTCGGGAATACAATGTCAATTTACTCAAACAGTATGAAACGGAGGTCATGCCGGTAATTGCGCGGCAATCGGCCAAGCCGGGTTTTGCCGATGAAGCATATTATTGGGGCCTGTCGCTCGATTACGGCATCCGCCACGCGCGAATGGCCATTGACTGGTGCAATCAGGCGCTGCAAGACCTGGAGGCGGAACGCGGAAAGAAACGAAAGGAG
Source organism: Smithella sp. (assembly GCA_050011015.1). Lineage (GTDB taxonomy): Bacteria > Desulfobacterota > Syntrophia > Syntrophales > Smithellaceae > Smithella. Next base: position 3,173 of record JBEKJX010000066.1, on the reverse strand, counting down.
AAAAAACATGGCAGATGAAATATATCATAAACTGGCAAAGGTGCTCGATACGCTGCCGAACGGTTTTCCGGCAACGGAAAGTGGCGTGGAGATTGAAATTTTAAAGAGGATTTTTACTCCGGAGCAGGCCGGTCTTTTTTGCGACATGCGGCTGACTTTTGAGACCGCCGAACAGATAGCCGAAAGAACAGGCCGTCCGCTCGCGGGGCTGGAAGAACAGTTGAAAAACATGGGCAAGGACGGACAGCTTTTTTGTATCAAGTTCGGGGATATCATGGTTTTCAGGATGCTGCCCTGGGTTTTCGGGATATTCGAGTTTCAACTCGGCCGGATGAATAAAGAGTTCGCTGAAATTTGTGAAGAATACGGACCGGTTTTCAGGCAACAGTTTTTTTCCGAGACTCCGCCATTGATGCGGACAGTACCGGTTGAAAAGGAAATATCCGGCGAACAGGAGGTTTTATCCTATGAAAAGGTTTCCAATATTATTGAAGAGAACCAGTCTTTTTTAGTCAATGACTGCATCTGTAAAAAAGAAAATGAGTTGTTGGGACATCCCTGCGACCGGCCGATTCAGGTCTGTCTGGCCATTGCTCCCGTGCCCGGTGTTTTTGATAAATATCCCATAGGAAAGGTGCTTACCAAACAGGAGGCGCATGACTTGATGAAAAAAACGGAAGAGTGGGGACTTGTCCACCTGACCTATAATATCCAGGGAGGCAACTTCTATATCTGCAACTGTTGCAAATGCTGCTGCGGGGTGCTGGGCGCTATCAATAAATTGGGCATTCCCGCTTCAGTGGTTATCAATTCCAGTTATTATGCAGAGATTGATCCGGAAAAATGCATTCAGTGCGGGAAATGCATAGATGAACGATGCCAGGTGGAGGCCATTGAAGAAGGCGAAGACGCGTCCCGGATTATTCGGGAAAGATGCATCGGCTGCGGCCTGTGTGTCAGTACCTGTCCGGGCGAAGCCATTCGATTGGCGCGTAAAGAGCCTGATCAGATAGCGGTGCCTCCCGTCAATGAAGACGCCTGGTTTGAAGCACGAGGCAGGATGAGAGGCGTTGATTTCTCACGGTATAAATGATGCCGTGAATCCGCGCCATAATGACCGTTTAGGTATCGCCGGCTTACCCCCCAGCGCCTTGCGAAGGGGTTTGCCCGTTTGCGAATTCAACACGCAACTATTTTATAGTTGCTTTATTATTTTTAAATTGTATTATTCCCTCACATTATAAATAATTTAATATTTCTTGAAAACACCAATACTTATATTTCAAGATCGAACACGCGCGTTTTTATCAGCCGGAGCCGATCAGGGAAAACCACGACTAAAAACAGTTAATATGGAGGCGGGATTGAATACGGAAAATCAGGATACCTCTAAAGAAAAGAAAGGTCAGTTCGAACTTCTTGCGTCAAGGAGATTCGCGCCTTTTTTCTGGACGCAATTCCTCGGCGCATACAATGACAATGTATTTAAGAATACCCTGGTGCTTTTTATCGCCTATAAAATGGGCAGTGAGCTGGCGGCAAAGTCGGACATTCTCATTAACATGGCGGCAGGCCTGTTTATCCTGCCGTTTTTCTTTCTTTCGGCAACGGCGGGACAGATCGCCGACAAATATGAGAAATCCAAGCTGATGAGATACATCAAGATTGCCGAGATTATCATAGCTGTTATGGCCGCTTTCGCCTTTTATTATGAAAATGTTACCTGCCTTATGTTTCTTCTTTTCCTTCTGGGATGCCAGGCCGCCTTTTTCGGGCCTGTCAAATACAGTATCATTCCTCAGCATCTCAATAACAGTGAGGTCGTGGGAGGCAACGCCATGGTGGAGAGCGGCACTTTTGTCGCCATTCTCATCGGAACCATCTCCGGCGGATTCATTACCCAGATGGATAACGGAAAGCTCTGGGCCGGCATAATTCTTACGGCCGTTGCGGTGACGGGATGGCTCGCAAGCCTTATGATTCCCCATGCCGCGGCCGACTCGCCGGGGTTGAAGCTGGATATCAACCCCGTGACCCAGACCTGGCAGACCATGAAGATATCAATGGAGAAGCAATCGGTATTCCTTTCTATACTGGGGATCTCCTGGTTCTGGGCGCTGGGCCTCGCCTACTTAAGCCAGCTGCCGAACTATACGAGGAATATTCTGCACGGCAATGAACAGGTGGTCACGCTTTTGCTGACCATGTTTTCCATCGGCATCGGCGTGGGGTCGCTTTTGTGCGAGCGTCTTTCGGGCAAAAAAGTGGAGTTGGGCCTTGTGCCGCTGGGCTCGCTTGGCCTGAGCATCTTCGGCATTGCTCTCGTGTTCGCGCATCCGTCGCTGCCGGTCGATCAGCCGTTGATGGGCTTGTCCGCATTCCTCGCCATACCCGGAAGCATGAGGGTTCCGGCGGATCTGATGATGATCGGCGTTTTCGGGGGCCTGTACATCGTTCCCCTGTATTCGATGATCCAGGTCAGGACAAGGCCGGAAATCAGGGCCCGCGTCATTGCGGCCAACAACATCATGAACGCTCTTTTAATGGTCGCGTCGTCTCTGGTTGCCGGCCTGATGATCGGTTTATTCAGGCTGTCTATTCCCCAATTCTTCCTGTTCCTCGTTATTCTGAATCTCATCGTGGCGTGGTATATTTACTCCATGGTGCCGGAATTCGTTATACGGTTTATGATGTGGGTGCTGTCCAAGATCATGTACCGCGTGAAGAGATACAACCTGGAAGTCGTTCCTGACGAAGGCGCCGCTGTGATCGTATGCAACCATGTTACTTTTGTGGATACGCTTTTCATCGCGGGATCAATACAGAGGAGGATACGTTTTGTCATGGATCGCGCGTTCTTCAAAATCCCGGTATTGAACTATATTTTCAGAAAGGGGCGCGTCATTCTAATCGCTTCGAAAAAGGAATATCCCGATGTGTATGAAAAGGCCTTTGACGAGATCTCCGCGGCGCTGAGAGACGGCGATATTGTCTGCATATTCCCTGAAGGAAAGCTTACCCTTGATGGTTCCATGGATATATTCAAACCCGGCATTGAAAAGATTATAGCCAGGGATCCCGTTACAATAATTCCTCTGGCCCTGCGGGGTCTGTGGGGCAGTTTTTTCAGCAAAAAAGAAGGGGCCGCAATATCGCGCTGGACAAGGGGCTTT